>NZ_JBEOPQ010000018.1:0-77653 GCF_040310285.1 Pseudomonas sp. HY2-MNA-CIBAN-0224
TTTGACTAGGCCTGCATGAGGGTCGATGCGCTCATTGCGCTTGAGAATGGCATGAACCGTACTGGCTGCAGGCATGTTGCTGCCGCGCCGTTCAAGGCATCCCTTGATCTTGCGCGCTCCCCAGCCGGTGTGCTCGATATTGAGCGCCAGTATCTGCTTCTCGGACTCGTGAGCAGTTCGATTAGGCGAACTATGGGGGCGACGTGATCGATCTCTCAGCCCGTCTTTACCCTCACATTGGAAGCGTTTGAGCCATTTATAGGCAGTGGTGCGGCCGATATTGAAGTGCTCGCACAATGCTTTGATGTTAGCGCCCTCAGCCAAAGCCAAGGCGACGAATTCGAGACGAAGATCCATGGCGGACACCTCTTTCCAGGACACATCACACCTCCTAAGGGGTCAATGTGTCCTATTAAAAGTGTTCGCGATGTCTCCGAACATTGTGTTCGCTATGTCCCCGGTCCATACACTCCCGAAGGAGAGGGAACCGATTGGGGGATGCTGAAGATACTCGCTGTCCTGTTTGCTGCGCGACAGCGCGGCGTCGTAGACGGGGCGGCAGCTCTTAAGGGGCTGTCGTCGCGGACAATAAAAAGCCCGCGCTACCTTGAGGTAGCGCGGGCTTTTTTGTGCAGCGACGCTTACTTCTCGACGAAGGCGCGCTCGATCAGGTAATCACCCGGCTCACGCATACGTGGCGAAACGGTCAGGCCGAAGCTGTTCAGCACTTCGCTGGTTTCGTCGAGCATGCTTGGGCTGCCGCACAGCATGGCACGGTCGTCCTGCGGGTTGATCGGCGGCAGGCCGATGTCGCTGAACAGTTTGCCGCTGCGCATCAGGTCAGTCAGACGACCCTGGTTTTCAAACGGCTCGCGGGTCACGGTTGGGTAGTAGATCAGCTTGTCACGCAGCGCTTCACCGAAGAATTCGTTCTGCGGCAGGTGCTCGGTGATGAACTCACGGTACGCAACTTCGTTGACGTAACGCACGCCATGGCACAGGATCACTTTTTCGAAACGCTCGTAGGTTTCCGGGTCCTGAATCACGCTCATGAAAGGAGCCAGGCCAGTGCCCGTGCTCAGCAGGTACAGATGCTTGCCAGGCTTCAAGTCGTCCAGCACCAGCGTACCCGTAGGCTTCTTGCTGATGATGATCTCGTCGCCTTCTTTCAAATGCTGCAACTGGGAGGTCAACGGACCATCCGGCACCTTGATGCTGAAGAACTCCAGATGCTCTTCCCAGTTCGGGCTGGCAATGGAGTAGGCGCGCATAAGCGGACGGCCATTGGGCTGTTGCAGGCCGATCATCACGAACTGACCGTTCTCAAAGCGCAGGCCCGGATCACGGGTGCACTTGAAACTGAAAAGGGTGTCGTTCCAGTGGTGAACACTGAGGACACGTTCGTGGTTCATGTTGCTCATGTACGGGGCTCCTAAATTCGCCAGCGCTGACTATGAGCGCAATTGCACAGCATTCTAATGGCGACGACAATATCTGTTAACTGAATTATTAAGATAAGGGTTATCGGTTATATCGATATGCGATTTACTCTCAGACAACTCCAGGTGTTCGTTACCGTCGCCCAACAAGAGAGCGTGTCCCGTGCGGCAGGCTTGTTGGCCCTTTCACAATCGGCAGCCAGTACCTCAATCACCGAACTGGAGCGCCAGACCAGTTGCCAACTGTTCGATCGCGCGGGCAAGCGCTTAAGCCTCAACGCCCTGGGCCGGCAGTTATTGCCACAGGCCGTCGCCTTGCTGGACCAGGCCAAAGAGATCGAAGACCTGCTCAACGGCAAGTCCGGCTTTGGCTCACTGACCGTGGGCGCGACCCTGACAATTGGCAATTACCTGGCGACCCTGCTGATCGGCAGCTTCATGCAGGCTCACCCGGAAAGCCAAGTCAAACTGATTGTCCAGAACACTGCTCATATCGTGCAACAAGTTGCTCATTATGAAATTGATCTGGGTCTAATCGAAGGCGACTGCAGCCATCCGGACATCGACGTTCAGAGCTGGGTTGAAGACGAGCTGGTGGTCTTTTGCGCCCCTCAACACCCTCTGGCCGCCCGTGGGCATGCCACCCTCGAAGAACTCACCCGCGAAGCCTGGATTTTACGTGAACAAGGTTCGGGCACGCGCCTCACGTTCGATCAAGCCATGCGCCATCATCAAAGCGCGCTTAACATTCGCCTGGAGCTGGAACACACCGAAGCAATCAAGCGGGCCGTTGAGTCCGGCTTGGGCATCGGCTGTATCTCGCGCCTGGCACTGCGTGATGCTTTTCGTCGCGGCAGCCTGGTGGCGGTCGAAACCCCTGACCTGGATCTGGCGCGGCAGTTTTTCTTTATCTGGCACAAGAAGAAGTATCAAACCTCCGCCATGCGCGAATTTTTGGAGCTATGCCGTGCCTTTACCGCCGGGGTTCAGCGCAGCGACGAAATTGTTCTGCCTGCGATCGCTTAAAGCAGAATGACCGCCCACACCACGGCAATCAGGGTCAATACCACAAACTGTGCGGCGCTGCCCATGTCCTTGGCGTTCTTTGACAGCGGGTGCAAGTCGAGGGAAATTCGATCGATCGCCGCTTCAATGGCCGAGTTAAGCAGCTCGACAATCAACGCCAACAGGCATACCGCTATCAGCAGTGCTCGCTCGACCCGGCTGACATCCAGGAGGAACGTCAGCGGGATCAGCACCACATTGAGCAACACCAATTGGCGAAATGCCGCCTCACCGGTAAAGGCTGCACGCAAACCGTCCAGCGAGTAACCGCCAGCATTCAAAATCCGTTTAAATCCGGTTTTACCCTTGAAAGGCGACATAGATAGGCAACTGCGTAAAAAATGAGTGGAAAAAACTAAATCAGGCCGCGTCAAAAATGCGTGAAGTTTGACAGTTTAATGGCTCGAAATAGATTCGAGTTGTTGCAGCAGCAGCGCGGCCTGAGTGCGGGTACGCACCCCCAACTTGCGGAAAATCGCTGTCACGTGCGCTTTGATCGTCGCTTCCGAAACGCTCAACTCGTAGGCGATCTGCTTGTTCAGCAACCCCTCGCAAACCATTGTCAAAACCCGGAACTGTTGAGGTGTCAGGCTGGCCAGGCCTTCGCTGGCCGCTTTGGCTTCTGCCGACACCGGCACTTCTTCAAAGGCTTGGGGCGGCCAGGAAACATCGCCATCCAGTACCGTGCGCACAGCGTTTTGAATGGCTTCCATTGAACTGGACTTAGGGATAAAGCCACTGGCGCCAAACTCTCGCGAGCGCACCATGACCGAGGCTTCTTCTTGAGCAGACACCATCACTACCGGGATTTGCGGGTACTGACCGCGCAACAACACCAACCCGGAAAAACCGTAAGCACCTGGCATGTTCAAGTCGAGCAGCACCAGATCCCAATCGGCCTTTATCGCCAGCTGTTTTTCCAGCTCGGCAATACTGGCGACCTCGACCAAGCGAACATCAGAACCCAATCCCAGAGCAACGGCTTGGTGTAGAGCACTGCGAAACAACGGATGGTCATCAGCAATCAGGATTTCGTATGTGGCCATTGTTTAAATGATCCTGTTTTTCAGGCGGGCCCGGTTTAAGTCAGAACCCGCTAAGGCAACTCGAGCAACAGTCTAAAACTGTGCATCAAAGGGCAAGATTTACGCTAAAAAGTTAGAACATATAAGCGTTTGAGCAGCATCTGCCGCCGAATCGGCGCCAAGCATGCCCAGCCAAAACGGTAGGGTCAAGCGTAAAACCTGACACCGAGGTCCAGTAACAGCCATTACTGCGCCAGCATTCAAATGGAATGGAGCCAGCCGCTTATTTCGCTTCGAAAATTGTAGCGCTACTTCTTTAGTCTATTGAGCCCGGTTCTGAGAAAGGTCTTTTACAAAAAAGCCCAGTTCTTGATGCGCTGTACTCGACTCATTCACCGGCAACTGGTTTTTGGCATCCAGATAATGCTGGCTGAACACGTCAAAGTACGCATCCAGAGCAGCCGATGCTTGCGTATCGCCAGCCAGATCAAGGCACAAACTGGCCACTTCGGCGGTACACAAATGCTCACTGCGCGTTGATCGGCGCAACCGATAGCGTGAGAGCTTTTCTGGCAAAAGGCTCAGGATCGGCAAGCCATCCAGATACGGGCTTTTGCGAAAGATCTTGCGCGCTTCAGTCCAGGTCGCATCCAGCAGAATAAACAGCGGCCGCTTGCTGCTGTCGACTTCGACGGTGTGGGTGACTCGCTCAGCCGCTACATACTCGCCGGGAAACACCAGATAAGGTTGCCACTGCGGATCAGCCAACAATGCCAGCAGGTCTTTATCGGTTTCAGTACGCGACCAGATAAAGGCGAAGTTGTCGCTGACCACGTCCGCGATTAACCAGCCGGTATTACTCGGCTTGAACACTTCCTTTTTAGTCATGAGCAGGCAAACGCCCGCGCGCGTGTTGACCTTTGGCCGCCACCGGCACAGACAATGGCTTTCGATCACACGGCAGGTATGGCAACGCGGTGCACGTGAGCCACGCGCCAAATAAGGTTTAGTGCTTTCCTCTTCGTGCTCGTCTCGCAAACGGGCCACAGCGTTAGGGGAAAAGGTCATCAAGGTCATGGGTTTTTACTTACGCCAGCAACCGCTGATTCGCCACGGTTTGGCGCAGAAGCGGATTCAATAGAGGAAGGCGCGCAGTCTACCAGAGGCCGCACGCCTGCATGCCAAACCATGACCACGGGCATTTCCTGACACACAATGCTGACCTATACTCCTGCGCCACTGAACGCACAGATCGATGGTGGGTCAAAGCCTGCGTCACGTACAACAGGAGAGTTTCATGTTGCGCACTATTATTCCAACCGTAGCCTTAATGCTGGCACTGCCTTTGGGCGCGCAAGCGGCCTCTCTTGCAGAATTCAATCTGAACAAGTCCCTGCAAGCGACCGCAGAAGCCAGCAACGTTGGGAAACCACGGGCTATCAGCCCCGACCTGCTGGACAAAGGCTTCACAGTTGATGGCACCGTACTGATTAACAATCTGGAAGCCAGCCCGAACATGGCCGCTCAACTGCGCTCGGCCCCTGAAGTGGCCGTTCCGCAGTTGGGCCGTAGCGTTTGCAACGACCGCAACTTCCGCAAGCTGTTGGCCCGTGGTGCCATCATGCGCTTTGACATTCGGGAGTACCACACGAACAAGTCCGTATTGACCCAAGACATCCGCGCCGATGACTGCAAGCCCAAAGGCTGATCACGCGTCTGCTGCACGCCGTTTTTTGCGACGGTGCGCAGCCTCTTCCTCTCCAATTCTTCATTTACATCAGCCAATTAGCGGTTGCCAGCGCCGTCAACTCAGGACCATTATCAAGGCATGATGGTGACACGCTGTGTCTTGGGGGCTGCCCCACGTACGGCGTTTTAAAGGATGTTGTGTTGAAGGAGTAATGCATGCCCGATCAATCCAGTGATTCCCTGCCCCTGTATTTCGAGGGCCAGGGCCTTGACCTTGCTCAACACGTGGACGCGCAGTTGCAGCTTGTCGCACCTGACAGCCCCAACCGGCCGCTGTATCGCGACATGTTGTTCACTGTTTTGCGCATGGCCCACGATGATCTTGATCGCTGGAACGCCAAGATCATGTTGCAAGCTGTTCGCGAGCTGGAAAAAACCTTCCGTGTGCTGCAAACCTTCAAAGGCCGCCGCAAAGTCACGGTCTTCGGATCGGCACGCACGCCGGTAGAACACCCGCTGTATGCACTGGCCCGTGAAGTGGGTGCGACACTGGCACGCGCCGACATGATGGTCATTACCGGAGGCGGTGCCGGCATCATGGGCGCCGCCCATGAAGGCGCGGGGCTTGAGCACAGCCTGGGCTTTAATATCACCCTGCCTTTTGAACAGCGCGCCAACCCGACGATCAATGGTTCTGCCAATCTATTGGCCTTCCACTTCTTCTTCACCCGCAAGCTGTTTTTCATCAAGGAAGCGGACGCTCTGGTCATGTGCCCTGGTGGCTTTGGCACGCTGGATGAAGCCTTAGAAGTGTTGACGCTGATTCAAACCGGCAAGTCGCCCTTGGTGCCCATCGTGTTGCTGGACATGCCGGGCGGCACCTATTGGAAAAGTGCGCTGGAGTTCGTCCACAACGAGTTGGAAGCCAATCAGTACATTCTGCCTAACGACCTGAAACTGATGCGCTTTGCCTCTAGTGCCGAAGAGGCATTGGCTGAGATCAATCAGTTTTATAACAACTTCCATTCCACCCGCTGGCTGAATAAAACGTTCGTTGTGCGCATGAAGTACCCGCTCAATGTGCACGCGCTCGCGCATATCCAAAAAGCATTCGCCGATATCTGCTTGAGCAATGGGTTTTGTCAGTCGCCGGATGACGGCATAGACCATGACGCGTCACTCAACTTATACCGTTTGAGCTTTGCATTCAGTGGGCGTAACCAGGGACGTTTGCGGGAGTTGGTCGACTTTATCAATCTGACGCAGCACTGGGAAATGACCGACATGGCAGCCACGTCGGCAGAGTGTGAGTCGCTGGCGGACTAGTCTGACGTCAGAGTTGGGTGTCTGGATTAAAACAGGGCCGCTTCGCGACCCATCGCAGCCTTCGGCAGCGGCTACAGGTAGTCGCTAGTCGTCGAATTCTCGGCCGCTTAATACGCGACCAATCATGTCCATCGTATAACCGCGATAACTCAAGAAGCGGCCTTGGCGGGCACGCTCTTTTGCATCTTCAGGCAACTTGCCTGCAAACTTGCGACGCCAGGTGTCTTCCAGCTGTTCTTGCCAGTTAAAGCCACTTTCGCGCAACGCCTCTTCAATATCGCCACGCGACAAACCACGCTGTCCAAGCTCTTCGCGAATACGCAAAGGGCCATAGCCAGAGCCTGCACGGTAATTGATATAGCTTTCGAGGTAACGCGACTCCGACAACAGCCCTTCTTCCGTTAAACGGTCGAGGGCGATGTCGATCATGTCAGGGCAAGCTCCGCGCTGACGCAACTTACGTGTCAGCTCGACTCGACCATGCTCGCGTCGTGCGAGCAGGTCCATTGCAGCTCGTCGCACCGCGACGAGGTTATCCAAAACGACAGTCATGAGTTGTATCAGTTATCGTTTTCTGCAGAGTTTTCGAACTCGATTTCTGCCGCTTCTGCTTCTTCAGCAGCCGCTTTGGCAGCCTTGCTCATTTTCGGCATAACTTTCAGCTCGGCCAGCTCGCTGTCAGTTTTTGGACCCAACAGCTTGGCGCGCAGTTGTTTCTCGAGGGCATCTTTGATGTCCGGGTTATCGTCCAGGAACTTGGCGGAGTTTGCCTTGCCCTGACCAATTTTGTTGCCGTTGTAGCTGTACCAGGCACCCGCTTTTTCAACGAAGCCGTGCAATACGCCCAGGTCGATCATCTCACCGTTGAGGTAGATGCCCTTGCCGTAAAGAATCTGGAATTCGGCCTGACGGAATGGCGGTGCCACTTTGTTCTTGACCACTTTGACGCGGGTTTCGCTACCCACCACCACGTCGCCTTCTTTCACGGCACCCGTACGACGGATGTCCAGACGAACAGACGAGTAGAACTTCAGGGCGTTACCACCGGTGGTGGTTTCGGGGCTACCGAACATTACGCCGATCTTCATACGGATCTGGTTGATGAAGATCACCAGGCAGTTGGCGTTTTTGATGTTACCGGTGATTTTACGCAGTGCTTGCGACATCAAACGGGCTTGCAGGCCCACGTGTGCGTCGCCCATGTCGCCTTCAATTTCAGCTTTAGGGGTCAGCGCGGCCACGGAGTCGATGATGATCACGTCAACAGCGTTGGAACGCACCAGCATGTCGGTGATTTCCAGTGCCTGCTCGCCCGTATCGGGCTGGGAAACCAGCAGGTCATCTACGTTTACACCCAGCTTGCCCGCATACTCAGGGTCAAGCGCGTGCTCGGCGTCAACGAAGGCACAGGTTGCACCCGCTTTTTGCGCTTGTGCAATCACAGACAACGTCAGGGTGGTTTTACCCGAGGACTCTGGACCGTAGATTTCAACAATACGGCCTTTTGGCAGACCGCCGATGCCCAGCGCGATGTCCAGACCCAGCGAACCTGTAGAAATAGCAGGGATTGGCTGGCGATCTTGATCGCCCATCAACATGACGGCGCCTTTGCCGAATTGACGTTCGATCTGACCCAGGGCCGCAGCCAAGGCTTTCTTCTTGTTGTCGTCCATTAAAGTCCTCTCAAAATCAATAAGGCCATGACGGCCGATAACTGTATAAGTAGCCAGTATTATTCCACAGGGTTAAACGATCGCCTACCCCTGATTTTCTATTTCTCGTACCGTTCGGCGTATTAGGCCTTCCAGCGCCGCAATTACGGTTTGTCGACGGACCTCGTCGCGATCGCCCCGGAAGTGCCTGCACTCGGCCGTCACCTCGTCATCAACGCCCCACGCCAGCCAGACCGTGCCTACCGGTTTCTCTGGCGAACCGCCGCCAGGGCCGGCGACGCCACTGACGGCGACAGCAAAGCGTGCATCACTGTGCGCCTGCGCGCCGCGGACCATCGCCTCGACCACTTCGCGGCTGACGGCTCCAACCTGAGTAAACAGCGCCTGCGGCACATCAAGCTGCAGGGTCTTTTGTTGATTGGAATAGGTCACAAACCCCGCCTCGAACCAGGCAGAACTGCCGGCGATACGGGTGATGGCCTCGGCAATGCCCCCGCCCGTGCACGACTCTGCGGTTGTCACGTGAGCGTTAAGAGTCTGAAGGTGGCGCCCAAGTTCAGCCGCCAGTTGAGAGAGTGGGTCCATGAGGTTCTCCTGTGGATGCGCCCAAGCGCCATAACCTACACGAGCCGGTGAGCGTTGCAAGGCGATGCCACTCAAGCCTAGCGTTCGCTACGCGAGTCCGGCGCTGCGCTGTCGACCCCCAGGCGCTTGGCGGCCCAACGCTGATACACGCTAATTGCAGCATCGGCCCCCGCCAGCGCGGTCAGGCAACCAAAGGCACCAGCCGCCAGAATCGACATCCCGGCGGCGTACAACAGCATAAAGGTGGAAACACCACACACCATGCAGGCACCGGAACGCAACGCCAGCCGCCGGACCAGCAGCCAGCCGCTGGCACCTTCTTTATCAGCGCGCCACATCTCGCCAAAGACGCCGCCCACCAAAGCGAGAAGGATGACCAGCAGCAGCGGCATATCCTGCAATATTTGCGGCTCATTCATCGTGCCATCACTCCTGAATCCTTACTGATAAAAGCCAGTGTCTGGCCTGAGCTGAACAGCGGGCGCGCTGCCCGCCGCGTCGCATCCCTGCGCGAGTCAGATCGGGGAACCGCGATGTGACAAAGACTATGCATGTATGGATATACAGTCAATGCACCAATGCATATATTTGTTTTGAACGCCGCTATCAGCCAGAAAAGGCAACGTGAGCAGTGCGATCAGTCTTTCAATAGGCAAGAAAAAGCCCACTTAGACGTGGGCTCATTCTTAAAACTGCAGGCTAGCGAGCGTACATGCCCCACCAGAAGACATGGCCCAGAATCACCAGTTGCTCATCCTCCAGATCGGCGTAGTCATAGTCCTCATCGGGATACTCATCGCAATTAAAACTACGTAAACGAATGCCAAAGGCCAGACGATACAACTGTTTCACGCGCAACTGGCCGTTGTGGTTGAGCGCATACAGGTCACCGTCGATGACCTCTTCAAGTGAGCGCTTGCCGACATTGACACCCACTGTGGCGCCATCACGCAGCACCGGGAGCATGCTCTCACCGCGCACCGTCACGCATTTCGCCTGGTCAAACTCCACGCCGTTGTGGCGCAGGCTGCGCTTGCCGAACCGTAACTTGGCCCGCTCGCTCTCTTCAATGGCAAAACGCCCCGAGCCTGCGGCCAATTCGACCTGGCGCAAGAACGCAATGGACACTTCGTCATCGGCCACGGGGGTGTCGTCATCCCACAACAAAATGTCCCGCAACTCAGCATGCCTGGGTGGATTGTCAGAAAAGCCTGAGCCGGCGCGATCATCTCGCCCCCGCAGGCGATCAGTGCTGATGTGGAAGTACTCGGCAATTTTGGAGATATGCCTGTCGGAAGGATCGACAATTTTCCCGCTCAAAATCCGCGAGAGTGTGGACTGCGGGACTCCCGTACTCCGATGCAGCGCCATCGCGCTGATCTGGTGCCGGGAAAGCAGTTCTTTCAAGACCGTTGAAACATTTCGTTTGGACATGCCGGGAATAGTGCTGGCCGTGTTTATAGATGGCAAATGCTATTTCTTCTATTTATAGCAACGCGTCAGCACGCCCGGCACGCACCTGTAGATGCAGGGGGCTGACATGTTAACCTTGCGCCCATTGCGAAATAGCCGCGCCTGACGCCCGCTTTTCACCCACCTTTTAATCGAATCCGCCTAAGCCTTCTCATGAGTAAGAATACTTCCGACCTGTCTTCACACACGCCGATGATGCAGCAGTACTGGCGCCTCAAAAACCAGCACCCCGACCAGTTGATGTTCTATCGCATGGGCGACTTCTACGAGATTTTCTACGAAGACGCGAAGAAGGCGGCCAAGTTGCTGGACATCACCCTGACGGCTCGCGGGCAGTCGGCCGGACAGGCGATTCCGATGTGCGGAATTCCTTATCACGCGGCCGAAGGCTACTTGGCCAAGTTGGTCAAGCTGGGCGAGTCGGTGGTGATTTGCGAACAGATCGGCGACCCGGCAACCAGCAAGGGCCCGGTTGAGCGTCAAGTGGTGCGTATCATCACGCCGGGCACCGTCAGCGATGAAGCGCTGCTGGATGAACGCCGTGACAACCTGATTGCCGCCGTACTGGGCGATGAGCGTCTGTTTGGCCTGGCGGTGATGGACATCACCAGCGGCAATTTCTCGGTGCTGGAGATTAAAGGCTGGGAAAACCTGTTGGCCGAACTGGAACGCATCAACCCGGTGGAGCTGATGATTCCGGACGACTGGCCGCAAGGCCTGCCTGCCGAAAAACGCCGTGGAGTTCGTCGCCGCGCGCCGTGGGACTTTGAACGTGATTCGGCGTTTAAAAGCCTGTGCCAGCAGTTTTCGACCCAAGACCTTAAAGGCTTCGGTTGCGAAAACCTGACCCTGGCGATTGGCGCCGCCGGCTGCCTGCTCAGCTACGCCAAAGAAACCCAGCGCACCGCCCTGCCCCACTTGCGCAGCCTGCGCCATGAGCGCCTGGATGACACCGTGGTGCTGGATGGCGCAAGCCGTCGTAACCTGGAACTGGACACCAACCTGGCCGGTGGTCGTGACAATACCTTGCAATCTGTGGTCGACCGTTGCCAGACCTCGATGGGCAGCCGCCTGCTAACCCGCTGGCTGAACCGTCCGCTGCGTGACTTGAGCGTGTTGTTGGCCCGTCAATCGTCGATTACCTGCCTGCTCGATGGGTATCGCTTTGAAAAGCTGCAACCACAGCTTAAAGAGATCGGTGATCTGGAGCGGATACTTGCGCGTATCGGCCTGCGCAATGCTCGCCCGCGAGATCTGGCGCGCTTGCGTGATGCCTTGGGCGCGTTGCCTGAACTGCAAGATGCGATGATCGGCCTCGAAGCCCCACATCTGCAACAACTGGCCATCATCACCAGCACCTACCCGGAACTGGCGGCACTACTGGAAAAAGCCATCAACGACAACCCGCCTGCTGTGATCCGTGACGGCGGCGTGCTGAAAACCGGTTATGACTCTGAGCTGGATGAACTGCAATCGCTGAGCGAGAACGCCGGGCAGTTCCTGATTGACCTTGAAGCGCGTGAAAAAGCCCGAACCGGCCTGAGCCACCTCAAGGTGGGTTACAACCGCGTGCACGGCTACTTTATCGAGCTGCCAAGCAAACAGGCTGAACAAGCACCTGCTGACTACATTCGCCGGCAAACCCTCAAAGGCGCTGAGCGCTTTATCACGCCTGAGCTAAAAGCCTTCGAAGATAAAGCCCTGTCGGCCAAAAGCCGCGCGCTGGCCCGCGAAAAAATGCTCTACGAAGCACTACTGGAAACCCTCATCGGCGAGTTGCCGCCTTTGCAGGACACCGCCGCCGCGCTGGCAGAGCTCGATGTGCTGAGCAATTTGGCCGAACGAGCACTGAACCTGGACCTGAACTGCCCGCGCTTTGTCGACGAGCCGTGCATGCGTATCGAACAGGGCCGCCACCCAGTGGTCGAGCAAGTGCTGACAACACCGTTTGTGGCCAACGATCTGGCGCTGGATGACAAAACCCGCATGCTGGTGATCACCGGTCCTAACATGGGCGGTAAATCGACCTACATGCGTCAGACGGCATTGATCGTCCTGCTGGCCCATATCGGCAGCTTTGTACCGGCTGCCAGTTGCGAGCTGTCACTGGTCGACCGGATCTTCACCCGGATCGGCTCCAGCGATGACCTGGCAGGCGGCCGCTCTACCTTTATGGTGGAAATGAGCGAAACAGCCAATATTTTGCACAACGCGACCGATCGCAGCCTGGTGCTGATGGATGAGGTGGGCCGTGGCACCAGTACGTTCGATGGTTTGTCCCTGGCGTGGGCAGCCGCCGAACGCCTCGCTCACTTGCGCGCTTACACCCTGTTTGCCACGCACTACTTTGAGCTGACTGTTCTGCCCGAGAACGAACCGCTGGTCGCCAACGTGCATTTGAGCGCAACCGAACACAATGAACGCATCGTGTTTTTGCACCATGTCTTGCCAGGCCCGGCCAGTCAAAGCTATGGTTTGGCCGTTGCACAATTGGCCGGGGTTCCAGCCAATGTCATCACCCGGGCACGTGAACATTTGAGCCGACTCGAAACGACCAGCCTGCCTCATGAAGTACCGCGACCAGCACCTGGCAAAAAAGCAGTACCGCAGCAAAGCGATCTGTTTGCCAGCCTGCCGCACCCCGTACTGGATGACCTGTCCAAGCTCGATCTGGACAACATGACGCCGCGTAAAGCACTTGATTTGCTCTACACATTAAAGACACGCCTTTAAAAGCTGCTAGAATCGCGCGCGGTTCGGGATGCTACTGGCCTTTTAGCCTGGTCAGTAGATATCACTCCTGAGCCCTGCGAACCCGAACTGTAAGGGCTTCGCTGCCGCCGCCTGAGGAGAAAATTAGAAATGACCTTCGTCGTCACCGACAACTGCATCAAGTGCAAGTACACCGACTGCGTAGAAGTCTGTCCGGTGGACTGCTTCTACGAAGGCCCGAACTTCCTGGTAATTCACCCGGATGAGTGCATTGACTGCGCGCTTTGTGAGCCTGAATGCCCTGCACAAGCCATCTTCTCGGAAGATGAAGTGCCTGCCGGCATGGAACAATTTATTCAGTTGAATGTTGAGTTGGCTGAAATCTGGCCAAACATCACTGAAAAGAAAGACGCTCTGCCGGACGCGGAAGAGTGGGATGGCGTGGCAGGCAAGATCAAAGATCTCGAACGCTGATTCACGCTGCACCAAAAAGCCCCGGTCTCTTGCGAGCCGGGGCTTTTTGCGTTTAAGGGCGATAAGGACATCCGACTGGTAACAATTACACTACAAAATACTTAGCTGACTAACTTTAAACCCGCAGCGTAGACATATATAAAGGCCATCTGGTATCAATTCACGCCACGGGTAAAAACTTCACTAGCCTTATGCCTTCAGGCAACTAGACTCAAGCTCTATTGAGCTGCGGGCTACGCAGGCTAGGACTGAGACGCAGCATGTCAATGCAGGTGTCGACCCAGGTTTCGGCTTCTTTATAGAGTTCAAAGCAGTCGGGAACCAGCAGCCATTGCCCAAGAATACCGTCTATATAGGCGTGCAAAGCGATTGCCGCACGACGGGCATCCAGGTTCGAAGGGAGTTGTTCGCGATGGACTGCATTACTCAGCGTGAGCTCGATCCGGCTGTTACAGTCAACACTTGCCATTTGGCGTTGACGGCGCAAATCGCACATTTCGTCAGTGAATTCGCACTTATGAAACAAAATCTCATTGATACGCCGAGTTTTCGGATCAGTCGCCACCTGACGAAACAGATGAACCAACAAACTGCGCAAGCAACCCAGCGGATCAAGCTCCTCCTGGCTCTCGCTCGCTTTGGCCAGCTCTTCCAAAGGTTCACGCAGACTGTCCAGCATGGCCTGAACCAGGTCAGCCTTGTTGCTGAAATGCCAGTAGATAGCGCCCCGGGTGACACCCGCCAACGCAGCGATATCAGCCAACGTGGTGCGGGCAACCCCTCTTTCATAAAAGGCCTGCTCGGCTGCTTCGAGGATTTTGCTCCGGGTTTCCTGAGCTTCTTCTTTGGTACGACGCACCATAACAATCACAACCTCAATCAGGAGGGTCTGGACAATTTCAGTTCGGTATCCAAACCGGCATCGGGTGGCGTTTGTTCTGCCTTATCCCGGTCTACTACGGACTCAAAAATGGACTCTGGAACGCTGCTTGCGACAGATTCCCACTGTTTACAAACAGACATGAATGTAAGTATATTCCTTAGCAAGCTCTTTATCCACCCGGAACAGCTTTCTATACCCTTCCACTATTCTTGTGCGCTTTCGCGTGCCTGACCCGAGGATCTTCATGCAATTTAAGCCAGCTGTTACCGCTCTGGTTGCTGCCATCACCCTAGCTTCGCTGCTCAGCGGATGTAAGAAGGAAGAGGCAGCACCTGCCCCACAAACCCCTCAGGTCGGCGTCGTGACGCTGAAAACCCAACCATTTACCTTGACTACCGATCTTCCTGGTCGAACGACTTCATACCGTTCGGCAGAAGTCCGCCCTCAAGTGAACGGCATTATCCTTAAGCGCTACTTCAAAGAAGGCAGCGACGTTAAAGAAGGCCAGCAGCTGTATCAAATCGATCCGGCGATCTACGAGAGCAGCGTGCTGAGCGCCAAGGCGACCCTGCAATCGGCCAAATCCCTGGCTGATCGCTACAAGCAACTGGTTGCAGAGCAAGCCGTGAGCCGTCAGGAATACGACAACGCCGAAGCTGCTCGCCTTGAAGCCGAAGCTGCATTGAAAACCGCTCAGGTAAACCTGCGCTACACCAAGGTCCTGGCGCCGCTGTCAGGTCGTATTGGTCGCTCGCTGTTCACTGAAGGCGCACTCGTAACCAGTGGCCAGGCCAATGCATTGGCCGTGATTACTCAACTGGACCCGATTTACGTAGACGTGACCCAGTCCTCGGTAGAGATGCTGGAACTGCGTCGCGACCTGGCAGATGGCCGTCTTAAAAAGGCCGGTGAGAACGCTGCCAAGGTCAAACTGACCCTGCCGGACGGTAGTGAATACCCACTGGAAGGTCGTCTTGAGTTCACCGAAGTCTCGGTAGACGAGACTACCGGTTCCGTCACCCTGCGTGCGGTGTTCCCGAACCCTGACAGCGTTCTGTTGCCTGGTATGTTCGTTCACGCCCAACTGGAAGCGGGCATCAACAGCGATGCCATTCTGGCCCCACAAATTGGCGTGACCCACAACGCCAAAGGCGAGCCAACGGCCCTGATCGTCGGTCCGGACAACAAAGTTGAGCTGCGTGTGTTGCAAGCAACGCGCACGGTTGGCAGCGACTGGCTGGTAGAAAAAGGCCTGAACGCCGGTGACCGTCTGATTACAGACGGCCTGCAGTACGTCCGTCCAGGCGCTGAAGTCAAAATCATGGACAAGACTCCAGGCGCAACCCCGGCATCGGCCCCGGCCACTGATAAAGCTTCGGGCAGTAAAGGGGAATAAACCATGTCGAAATTTTTTATCGACCGTCCAATTTTCGCCTGGGTAATAGCCCTGGTGATCATGCTGGTCGGGGCTTTATCGATCCTCAAGCTGCCGATAAACCAGTACCCGAGCATCGCACCACCGGCCATCTCGATTTCCGTGACCTATCCGGGTGCTTCGGCACAAACCGTACAGGACACCGTGGTTCAGGTGATCGAGCAGCAACTTAACGGTATTGACCACTTGCGTTACGTGTCATCGGAAAGTAACTCCGACGGCAGCATGACCATTACCGTAACGTTCGACCAGGGTACCAACCCTGACACCGCTCAGGTCCAGGTCCAGAACAAGCTGAACCTGGCCACCCCGCTGCTGCCGCAAGAAGTGCAGCAGCAGGGTATCCGGGTTACCAAGGCAGTGAAAAACTTCCTGATGGTAGTCGGCGTGGTGTCCACCGACGGCAGCATGAACAAGGACGACTTGTCGAACTACATCGTCTCCAACATGCAAGACCCGCTGTCGCGGACGGCAGGTGTGGGTGACTTCCAGGTGTTCGGTGCTCAGTACGCCATGCGTATCTGGCTGGACCCGGCCAAGTTGAACAAGTACAACCTGACCCCGGTGGATGTTAAATCCGCGATCTCGGCGCAGAACGTACAGGTGTCTTCCGGTCAACTGGGTGGTCTGCCTGCGCTGAAAGGCCAGGAACTGAACGCAACGATCATTGGTAAAACCCGCCTGCAAACCGCAGACGAGTTTAAAAAGATCCTGCTGAAAGTGAACACCGACGGCTCTCAGGTTCGTCTGGGTGATGTCTCCGAAGTGGGCCTGGGCGGTGAGAACTACAGCATCAGCGCCCAGTACAACGGTAAGCCATCTTCCGGTATTGCAATCAAACTGGCGTCTGACGCTAACGCTCTGGACACAGCCAAAGCCGTTCGCAAAACCATTACTGACCTGGAACCCTTCTTCCCGCCAGGGATGGAAGTCGTATTCCCGTATGACACCACTCCGGTGATCTCGGCCTCTATCAAAGGGGTTGTTGAAACACTGGTAGAAGCAGTCGTGCTGGTGTTCCTGGTGATGTTCCTGTTCCTGCAAAACTTCCGCGCCACCATCATCACCACGATGACCGTACCGGTTGTATTGCTGGGTACCTTCGGGATCCTCGCCGCTGCAGGCTTCAGCATTAACACCCTGACCATGTTCGGTATGGTCCTGGCCATCGGCTTGCTGGTGGACGATGCCATCGTTGTGGTGGAAAACGTCGAGCGGGTAATGGCCGAGGAAGGCCTGCCGCCCAAAGAAGCCACCAAGAAGTCCATGGGCCAGATTCAGGGCGCTCTGGTAGGTATTGCCCTTGTACTGTCGGCGGTATTGCTGCCGATGGCGTTCTTCGGTGGTTCCACCGGTGTGATCTACCGTCAGTTCTCGATCACCATCGTATCGGCCATGGCCCTGTCGGTTGTGGTCGCCCTGGTGTTCACCCCGGCTCTGTGTGCCACGATGCTCAAACCGATCACCAAGGGTGATCACGGTCAGAACAAGCGTGGGTTCTTCGGCTGGTTCAACCGTACCTTTGACAGCGGCGTACGCGGCTACGAAAAAAGCGTAGGCAGCATTCTGCGCCACAAAGCACCGTACCTGCTGGCCTATGTCCTGATCGTTGTGGGCATGGTGTTCCTGTTTACCCGCATTCCGACCTCCTTCCTTCCGGAAGAAGACCAGGGTGTACTCTTTGCTCAGGTTCAAACCCCACCGGGTACCTCAGCCGAGCGGACTCAGGAAGTCATCGACCGGATGCGTGAATACCTGCTGACCGATGAAACATCGGCGGTGTCTTCGGTATTTACCGTGAACGGCTTCAACTTCGCAGGTCGCGGCCAAAGTTCGGGTCTGGCATTTATCATGCTCAAACCGTGGGGCGAGCGTGATGCCGACAACAGCGTGTTTGCGCTGGCAGCACGTGCCCAGCAGCACTTCTTCACTTTCCGCGATGCAATGGTGTTTGCGTTTGCTCCGCCAGCGGTCATGGAGTTGGGTAACGCCACCGGTTTTGACTTTTTCCTTCAAGACCAGGCAGGCATTGGCCACGAGAAATTGCTGGAAGCGCGTAACCAGTTCCTCGGTATGGCTTCGCAAAGCAAAGTGCTGGCGGGAGTGCGTCCAAACGGCTTGAACGACGAACCTCAGTACAAACTGATCATCGACGATGAAGCCGCACAAGCGCTGGGCGTGAGCCTGGCGGACCTTAACAGCACGCTGTCCATCGCGCTGGGTGCCAGCTACGTCAACGACTTCATCGACCACGGCCGGGTGAAAAAGGTGTTCCTGCAAGGTACCGCCTCCTCCCGTATGAGCCCGGAAGACCTGAAGAAGTGGTACGTGCGTAACGATCAGGGAACCATGGTGCCGTTTTCGGCCTTTGCCAAGGGCGAGTGGATTTACGGCTCACCCAAGCTGTCGCGTTATAACGGCGTAGAAGCCATGGAAATTCTGGGTACACCGGCACCGGGCTACAGCAGTGGTGAGGCCATGGCCGAGGTTGAAGCCCTCGCCAAGAAACTCCCGGCAGGTGTGGGTATCTCTTGGACAGGTCTGTCTTACGAGGAACGTTTGTCGGGCTCGCAAGCCCCTGCCTTGTACGCGATTTCCTTGCTGATGGTCTTCCTGTGTCTTGCCGCACTGTATGAAAGCTGGTCGATTCCGATCGCGGTCATGCTTGTTGTACCGCTGGGGATTATTGGTGCACTGCTGGCTACCAGCCTGCGTGGCCTGTCCAACGACGTGTACTTCCAGGTAGGTCTATTGACGACAATCGGTCTGGCAGCGAAAAACGCCATTCTGATCGTCGAATTTGCCAAGGAGCTGCATGAACAAGGGCGTAGTCTGTACGATGCCGCGATTGAAGCGTGCCGGATGCGTCTGCGACCGATCATCATGACGTCCTTGGCGTTCATCCTCGGTGTCGTGCCGCTGGCCATCTCCCACGGCGCAGGCTCGGGCAGCCAGCACGCCATTGGTACAGGTGTCATCGGCGGTATGCTGAGTGCGACCCTGCTGGCTATTTTCTGGGTGCCGCTGTTCTTTGTTGCCGTCTCCTCGATTGGCAATAAAAAAGACACTGAGCAAAAAGAAGAACTGACTAACACTCCAAACAAAGAGGCTGGCCAATGAGCAAGTCGCTTCTCGCAGTAGCGGTTGCAGCGTTTACGCTGAGTGGCTGCTCGCTGATACCGGACTACCAGCGCCCTGAAGCGCCGATAGCCGCGCAATACCCGCAGGGCCCGGCCTACTCGCCGAACGAGGCGCCAAACCAGGCCGCTGCAGAACAAGGCTGGCGTCAGTTTTTCCATGACCCTGCCCTGCAACAGCTGATCCAGACAGCGCTGGTCAACAACCGCGACCTTCGGGTCGCGGCGCTGAACATCGACGCCTACGCCGCGCAGTACCGCATCCAGCGTGCGGACCTGTTCCCGGCTGTAACGGCAGATGCCAGCGGCAGCCGTCAACGCACCCCGGCGCGCATGTCGCAAACCGGCAAGGCAGGCATTAGCAGCCAATACTCTGCGACCCTTGGGGTCAGTGCGTATGAGCTGGACTTGTTCGGACGTATCCGCAGCCTGAGCGATCAGGCTCTGGAAAACTACTTCGCCACCGAAGAAGCCCGCCGTTCCACCCAGATCAGTCTGGTGGCCAACGTTGCGACCGCTTACCTGACCTGGCAAGCGGACAAAGAGCTGCTCAAGCTGACTGAAGACACCCTCAAGGCGTTCGATGAAAGCTACAAGCTGACCCTGCGCAGCAACGAAGTGGGCGTAGCCTCGGCACTGGAGCTCAGCCAGTCGCGCACGTCAGTGGAAAACGCCAAAGTTCAATTGGCCAAGTACACCCGTCAGGTTGCTCAGGATGAAAACAGCCTGGCCCTGCTGCTCGGCACTACCGTCCCGGACAATCTGCCGCCAGCCAAACCGCTGTCGGCTGATTTGCTGACCCAAATGCCAGCGGGCTTGCCGTCTGACTTGCTGCAACGTCGTCCGGACATCCTTCAGGCCGAGCACCAATTGTTGGCGGCCAACGCCAACATTGGTGCCGCACGCGCCGCGTTCTTCCCGAGCATCAGCCTCACCGCCAATGCCGGGACCTTGAGCCCAGACCTCTCGGGTCTGTTCAAGGGCGGTTCGGGCACCTGGCTGTTCTCGCCGCAGATCAACCTGCCGATCTTCAATGCAGGCGCTCTGCGCGCGAGCCTGGACTACTCGAAAATCCAGAAGGAAATCACCGTCTCGCAATACGAGAAGGCTATCCAGACGGCATTCCAGGAAGTCTCTGACGGCCTGGCCGCACGTCAAACCTACAACCAGCAGTTGCAGGCGCAAGCTGATTTCGTTAACGCCAACCAGGACTACTACCGTCTGGCAGAGCGTCGTTATCGGATTGGTGTCGACAGCAACCTGACCTTCCTTGATGCACAGCGCTCGTTGTTCAGCGCGCAGCAGGCGTTGATTACCGATCGCCTGTCGCAGCTGACCAGCGAAGTCACGCTGTACAAAGCGCTGGGCGGTGGCTGGTACGAGCAGACCGGGCAAAACCGGCCTGTATCGGACAAGCCACCAAAGGCTTGATAGCGACCCGATAAAACAAAAAACCCGCCACTTGGCGGGTTTTTTGTTGGTCATATGATTATTCCCGGGACTCGACGCCCAACTCGTCCCACACCGACTCCGCCAAATGGAAGGTCGCATTGGCCGCCGGAATGCCGCAGTAGATCGCGCTCTGCATGATCACTTCTTTGATCTCTGCACGGGTCACGCCATTGTTGGCCGCGGCGCGCAGGTGCAGTTTGAGTTCTTCGCTGCGGTTCATGCCGATCAGCATCGCAATGGTAATCAGGCTGCGGGTATGACGTGGCAATCCAGGCCGAGTCCAGATATCCCCCCACGCATGGCGGGTGATCATTTCCTGGAATTCGCTGTTGAACTCGGTCAGGGCGTTCAGGCTGCGGTCGACGTGTGCATCGCCCAGCACGGCGCGGCGTACGCCCATGCCCTCTTCATAACGTTGTTTCTCGTCCACAAAACGCTCCTTAAACCGCTTGTTGGGCTAACAAAAACGCCAGCACCCGCTGGCTGAACGCATCACCGGCCTGCACGTTGGATAAGTGCGCCGCGTAGAACTCTGCGTACTCGGCACCGGCCACGTGTTCCTGAATGAAATGGCTGCCCGAAGGCGGCGTCACGGCGTCTTCGGTGCCTGCAATCACCAGCGTCGGCACGCGAATCGCGCCGAGCTGATCACGAAAATCGGCATCACGCACCGCCGCGCAGTTGGCGGCATAGCCCTGCGGCGAGGTGGCCGCCAGCATGTCAGTAATGCGCTTGGCTTGATCTGGGTGGGCCTGGGCGTAATCTGCGGTAAACCAGCGGGCAATCGACGCATCACGCAACCCGGCCATCGCCGCGGCACCGTCACGCAACACCATTTCAATTCGCGGGTTCCACACCGACGACTCACCGATCTTGGCCGCGGTGTTGCACACCACCAGCGAGTGCAGGCGTGAGCCGGCATAAATGCCCAACCACTGGCCAATCAGGCCGCCCATCGACAAGCCGCAAAAATGCGCACGCTCAATATGCAGCGCATCGAGTAACGCCAGTACATCGCCGCCCAACTGCTCAATGCTGTACGGGCCTTCGGTCACCAGCGACTGGCCATGGCCACGGGTGTCGTATCGCAGTACCTGAAAATGCTCCGCAAACGCCGGAACTTGCGTCGCCCACATGCCCAAGTCCGTGCCCAATGAGTTGGACAACACCAACACCGGGGCGCCTTTCGGGCCATCGAGTTGGTAGTTGAGTTCACCTTCTGCCAGTTGTACACGCCCCACGGCCATCTCCTTTTTAGACTGCCAACGCAAAATGTTCAGCCCGTGCCCGCTCGACCCACGTCGTCGCTTGCCCCAAGTAATGAGCAGGATCAAGCAAGCGATCCAGTTCGGCTCCCGATAACTGCGCGGTAATTTCGGGCTCATCGCCCAACACTGCTCGCAGGTGCCGATGCTCGGCCACGGCCCGCTTACAGCATTGCTCCAACAAGTGATGCGCGGTTTCGCGCCCCACTCGCTGCGCCAATTCAATACTCACGGCTTCGGCCAACACCAGACCGTGGGTCAAATCGAGGTTTTGCGCCATGCGCTCGGCATCCACTTCCAGCCCCTGGGCAATATTGAGGGCTTGAGCCAACGCACCCGCAACCAAACAGCAAATCTCTGGGAGGGTTTCCCACTCGGCATGCCACAAGCCCAAACTGCGCTCGTGTTCTTGAGGCATGGCGCTGAACAAAGTGCTGAGCAGCCCCGGAACCCGCGTCGCTGCGCTGATCAATACGGCAGAACCCACCGGATTGCGCTTGTGCGGCATGGTCGAGGACCCGCCCTTGCCCGGCGCAGAAGGCTCGAAAACTTCCGCCGCTTCGGTCTGCATAAGCAAACTGATGTCGCGGCCCATCTTGCCCAGGCTACCCGCCACCAACCCGAGTACCGCACCGAACTCCACCAGACGGTCACGCTGGGTGTGCCAGGGCTGGTCGGGCAACGCGAGCTTCAACTCGGCGGCCAACGCGTGCGCCACGGGTAACGCTTGCTCACCCAGCGCGGCTAAAGTGCCCGAAGCACCGCCAAACTGCAGGCTCAGCAAACGCGGTTTTAACGCTTGAAGCCGCTGACGGCTGCGCGTAACGGCGCCCAGCCAACCGGCGATTTTCATCCCCAAGGTCACGGGCGTTGCTTGCTGCAACCAAGTGCGACCCGCCAAAGGCGTGGTGGCGTAGCGCTGGGCCTGTTGCGCGAGGACTTCGCCCAACTGCTGCAAATCCTGCTCGATCAGTTCGAGAGCGGCACGCAGTTGCAGCACTAGCCCGCTGTCCATTACGTCCTGGCTGGTGGCGCCCAGGTGCACATAACGCTCGGCCTCGGGGCTGACGCTGGCAATCTGCTTGCCAAGCATTTTCACCAGCGGGATGGCCGAGTTGCCAGCGCTGGCAATGGCCAGCCCCATGGCTTCAAAGTCGTAGAGTTCGGCGCGGCAAGCCGCTTCAATCGGTGCAACTGCTGACGACGGAATCAACCCTGTACTGGCTTGAGCCCGAGCCAGGGCGGCCTCGAAGTCGAGCATGGCTTGAACCCGGCCATGATCACAAAACACCGCGCCCATGGCCTTGCCCGTGAAATAGGCGTCGAACAGTTGGTTACTCATAAACCTTCCTTTGCAGGCGCGCACCGCACATCGGCGCGCGCAAACTCATCACAAATCGTGATGCAGGTATTTAGGCTGCTTCGGCAAACGGAAACTAAACAGGAAGGCGATGGCCATCATGACCGTCACGTACCAGTAAAAGGTGTTTTCCATGCCCATGGACTTCAGGCCCAAAGCCACATATTCCGCCGAACCACCAAACACTGCGTTAGCCACGGCGTAGGCCAAGCCCACACCCAGCGCCCGCACCTGTGGCGGGAACATCTCGGCCTTAACCAAACCGCTGATCGAGGTGTAGAAGCTGACAATCGCCAGCGCCAGAGTGATCAACACAAAGGCCAGAAACGGGCTGGTTATGGTTTTCAGGCTGAGCAAAATCGGCACGGTGCACAACGTGCCCAAGGCGCCAAACCAGAGCATAGAATTTCGGCGGCCGATTTTGTCGGCGAGCATGCCGAACAAGGGCTGCATGCACATATAAAGGAAGAGCGCGCCGGTCATGATGTAACTGGCGGTTTTGGCGTGCATTCCGGCGGTGTTCACCAGGTATTTCTGCATGTACGTGGTAAAGGTGTAGAAAATCAGCGAGCCGCCAGCGGTGTAGCCGAGCACGGTGATAAACGCAGCCTTGTGGTCACGAAACAGCGCCGCGATGCTACCGGCGTCCTTGTCTTCACGGGATTCAGCGCTGGTGGTTTCTTTCAGGGAGCGACGCAGCAACAACGAGATCACCGCCGCGATGGCGCCAATCACAAACGGGATGCGCCAGCCCCATGCGCGCAGTTCTTCTTCTGACAGGATCTGCTGAAGAATCACCACCACCAGCACCGCCAGCAATTGCCCGCCGATCAGGGTGACGTATTGGAACGAGGCAAAGAAACCACGCTGTCCCTTGAGGGCAACCTCACTCATGTAAGTGGCCGTGGTGCCATATTCACCACCCACCGACAGGCCTTGAAACAGCCGCGCAAGCAACAGTAATGCAGGTGCCCACGCACCAATCGAGGCGTAAGTCGGCAAAAAGGCGATGACCAATGAACCGGCGCACATCATCATCACCGCGATCATCATTGAGTTCTTGCGCCCGTGCTTGTCGGCCACCCGGCCAAACAGCCAGCCACCGATAGGACGCATCAAGAAGCCCGCCGCAAACACACCGGCCGTGTTCAGCAACTGCACCGTTGGGTCATCGGAAGGGAAAAAGGCAGGCGCAAAGTAGATTGCACAGAACGCGTAAACGTAAAAATCGAACCATTCGACCAAGTTACCCGAGGAGGCACCGACGATCGCGAAGATCCGTTTTCTACGTTCTTCTCCTGTGTAGTGAGTGTCTGTTGTCATGATTTTAGACTCATCTGTTCAGTTATTTTCAGACATACCTTGCAACAAGTACCCCGCAACCACAATGCGCCAAACGATTGAGTCCTTAATCGCCTGGCGCGTCGTCAGGGCAAATCAGACCCGCTCTATCGCCAGCGCCAAGCCTTGGCCGACCCCTACACACATAGTAGCCAGACCTTTTTTACCGCCGGTTTTTTCCAGTTGGTGCAGGGCCGTCAGCACCAGCCGCGCACCGCTCATGCCCAGCGGATGGCCCAACGCGATGGCGCCGCCATTGGGGTTAACCTGCGGCGCATCATCCGCCAGCCCCAACTCACGCAACACGGCCAACCCCTGGCTGGCAAAGGCTTCATTGAGTTCGATGACATCAAAGTCACTGACCGCCAGGCCCAGGCGTTCAACCAGTTTGCGCACCGCAGGCACCGGGCCAATGCCCATCACCCGTGGTGCAACCCCGGCGCTGGCCATGCCCAGCACCCGTGCGCGGGCAGTCAGGCCATGACGCTTGACCGCATCAGCCGAGGCCAGAATCAACGCCGCAGCCCCGTCGTTGACCCCCGAGGCATTGCCGGCGGTGACGGTTTTGTCCGGGCCGTTGACCGGTTTGAGTTTACTCAGGGTGTCGAGGCTGGTGTCGGCACGCGGGTGTTCATCGCGCTCAACCACGCTTTCGCCTTTTTTGTGGGCGATACGTACCGGCACAATCTCTTCAGCAAAATAGCCCGCCGCCTGTGCAGCCGCTGTGCGCTGCTGGCTGCGCAGGGCAAAGGCGTCCTGGTCGGCGCGAGAAATCTGATAGTCATCGGCCACGTTGTCGGCGGTTTGTGGCATCGCATCGACACCGTATTGAGCTTTCATCAACGGGTTGATAAAACGCCAGCCAATGGTGGTGTCTTCCAGCTTCATGTTGCGCGAGAACGCGGCATCCGCCTTGCCCATCACAAACGGTGCCCGCGACATCGATTCAACGCCCCCGGCAATCGCCAGCTCCATTTCACCGCTGGCAATGGCACGGAACGCCGTACCAATCGCGTCCATCCCCGAGGCACACAACCGATTGAGGGTGACGCCGGGGATGCTCTCCGGCAGCCCGGCCAGCAACGCCGCCATGCGCGCGACGTTGCGGTTGTCTTCACCCGCCTGGTTGGCGCAACCCAGAAACACTTCGTCGACTTCGTCCCATTTCACCGTGGGGTTGCGCTCGATCAGCGCCTTGATCGGCGTTGCCGCCAGATCATCGGCACGAACGGCCGACAAGCCCCCGCCAAAACGGCCAATGGGGGTGCGAATCGCGTCACAGATAAACACTTCACGCATCACGCTTCTCCTGGTGTCTGACCGTGGGCCAGGGCCGTGCGCGCTTCCAGGTCACGCAAAGCGCTTAGCTCAACGTCGGTCGGCTCGGCGGTTTGCTCAACCTTGTCGGCAAAGCGAATCGCCCAGCCCGTTGCCGCCACGACTTGTTCACGCGTCACGCCGGGGTGCAAGGCGGTGACCACGAATTCGTTGGTCTGCGCTTCAGGTTCCATGATGCACAGATCCGTGATGATCCCCACCGGCCCTGCGCCTGGCAGGCCCAAACGCTTGCGCGAGTCGCCGCCTTCGCCGTGACCGACCGAGGTAATGAAGTCCAGTTTGTCGACAAACGAACGGGCCGATTGCTTGAGGATGATCAGCACGCTTTTGGCCGAGCCCGCGATCTCGGGTGCGCCGCCCGCGCCCGGCAGGCGGACCTTTGGATGGTGATAGTCACCGACCACAGTCGTGTTGATGTTGCCGAAGCGGTCTACCTGAGCGGCACCCAAAAAGCCGACGTCAACCCGACCACCTTGCAACCAGTAGCGGAAAATCTCGCTGGTGGAGACGACCGTGTCAGCCGTTTCGGCCAGCTCACCGTCGCCAATCGACAGCGGCAGCACATTAGGCTTGGCGCCAATCGGGCCAGACTCGTAAATCAGCACCACATCCGGCGACGAGGTCAGGCGCGCCAGGTTCGCAGCCTTCGAAGGCAGGCCAATGCCGACAAAACACACCGAGCCATTTTTCAAACGGCGGGCGGCGGCAACGGTCATCATTTCGTTGGTGGAGTAAGCCATTATTTTGCCTCCGAAGCGCGGGCCAGCTTGGCCTGGAACTCACTAAAATTGGCGGTGCCGCGGATGTATTCGTTTATCCATGCGGTAAAGGTTTCGCGGTCACGGGCAATCGGGTCCCAGGCCTGATAGAAACGGTTATCACGCTCGGTGTAACCATGTGCGTAGGACGGATGCGCACCACCCGGCACGTGACACACGGCGCTCAAAGCCCAGGTTGGCAGGACGCAGGCGTTCATCGGCGCCTGCAAGTCATCGACAATCTCTTCAACCGTCACGATGCAGCGCTTGGCGGCCAGGGCGGCCTCTTTTTGCACGCCCAAAATGCCCCACAACAGCACGTTACCTTTGCGGTCAGCCTTTTGCGCGTGGATCACCGTGACGTCAGGGCGCACCGAAGGCACCGCCGCCAGCACTTCGCCGGTAAACGGGCAGGTAACGGTTTTGATCAGCGGGTTGACCTTGGGCAAGTCGGAACCTGCATAGGCGCGCAGTACCGCGAATGGCAGGCCCGAAGCGCCTGCGACATAGGCATTGGCCAGGTCGGCGTGGCTGTGTTCTTCGATTTCCAGCGGTTGCGGCCACTGTTTTTCGACGGCATCGCGCAGGCGGTGCAACGAACCGACACCAGGGTTGCCGCCCCAGGAAAAAATCAACTTTCGTGCACAGCCGGCGCCGATCAATTGGTCGTAGATCAAGTCAGGTGTCATACGAACCAACGTCAGGTCTTTCTTGCCCTGACGAATGATTTCATGACCTGCTGCGGTCGGAATCAAGTGAGTGAAACCTTCGAGGGCGACCGTATCACCGTCATTCACAAACTGTTTCACGGCGTCGTGTAACGAAATGATTTCTGCCATGAGGGGTAGCTCCCGTTTCTTGTTTGCCACTGAATAGAAAACGGTGCGTCGAGCGGCACCGGACTGTCAGCAGGTTAAGCCGCCCTCCCGGCTCAAACAATCCGATAATCGACGATGTGTTCGGTAATCGAACACATAGTTAGCCTGCTTGGAATTGTCTAAAAGGCGGCTCAAAGGCTGCGATTTTTTAAGATCAAAAGATCGCGAGGCAAGCTCGCTCCTACAGGGTTCGTGTGATTAACGTTGGTGTCAGGTAAACAACTGCGCGCTCAGTTCGCGGCTTGAACTGAGCATGATCGGCAAAAAGCGCTGCTCCAGTTCTGTGCGTGACACGCGCCCGGCGTGGGTGCTGACGTTCAGGGCTGCCAGTACCTGGCCGGAAGCGTCGTACACGGGTACGGCAATCGAACGCAGCCCCTGCTCCAGTTCTTGATCGACAATGCACCAGCCCTGCTCGCGGACTTTCTGCAAGCATTCAAGCAACGCCTCGGGGGTGTGCAGGGTGCGACTGGTTTTGGCCTGAAATTCAGCATGGGCCAGGTATTCGTTGAGGGTCACATCATCAAGGGCTGCCAGCAAAATACGCCCCATCGACGTGCAATACGCAGGCAAACGACCGCCCACTGAAAGGTCGACGGAAATCAGCCGCTGGGTGGTGGCCGAACGGGCGATGTAGAGGATGTCGTCACCTTCGAGCGTCGCCATGTTGCAGGCTTCGTGCAGTTGCTCGCTCATGCGGTCCAGATACGGCTGGGCCGACACCGCCAGTGGTGTCGACGACAAATAGGCATGGCCGAGCGTCAGCACTTTGGGCAGCAAGGAATAGGTCCGGCCATCGGTGGTGGCATAGCCCAGTTTGATCAAGGTATACAAACAGCGCCGTACTGCGGCGCGCGGGATCTCGGTTCGATGGCTGATCTGGGCAATGGTCAGGTGCCGTTTACGCTCCTGAAACGCCTGCACCACGGCCAGCCCCCGGGCCAGCGAGGCCATAAAGTCGGGGTCGCCGGTAAACGCCTGAATACGTTTGGCTGGTGACGCCACAATCGGTGGCGCCAGGCCAGTCACTGCATTGCGCAATTGCTCACTCATACCCTATCCCCCTGATGTCGCTTTTATTGTTATTACAGATCGGCCCCGGTAACAACAGACACACGGCAAATGCAATATTGGCCGATTATCGAACCGACGACCGATAATCGCAACATCCTCCCCCTTCATCATGGATATGAATGCGACGTAGGCAACGCCTCATGATCCTGTGGGTTTAATAAAGTTCCATTGCCGTACTTTATAACTACAGATAACACCTGCGTCTGATTTCCATTAAGCTTTTTTTACCGGCTACACTGCGACAAACAGCCTCCCCCACTCATTGGAGTGCATCTTCCTTATATGCCCGGTCAATTAAGCTGACGGTAGCGCTCAACAACTTGACACTACATTTACCTTCACCCGTATTAATAGTTCTAAAAAATGCCAGAAGCTGTTCATTCCCTGAATTTTTGCAACAAAGTTTGCACTTGGAAGTTGACGGACCTAAAGCGCTTCGGCGATAGTAGACGCCTTACTCAAGCCTTTATGGCCCGCAAGTAATTGAATGCACAGAGTCAAGCATTCCCGCCTTTTGGATCCAACCCGCTCGTTGAACTCAATAGGCCGAAAGGCTTAACTTCCAAGTGCGACCTGAATTGTCCACCCTCTGGGGTGAGCACTTAAGTGCAGCAGCGCTCATGTGTTAATTAATGACGTTGCCGCGTGCACAGAGTGGTTGATTTAACCTTGACGTTGCTTATAGATATCCGTCTAAAGCTGACTCAAACGTCAGATGTATCAACCTCTCTGCCGAGTGGTTCACCAGGTTTAATCTTTACTTAATTAGGTAGCACTGTGACGAAAGACGAACTGCGCGCAGAACTTGAGCGTCAGGAACAACGTTACAAGGATGTTTACGGCGGCGAAGTCACCACTTATGCCGCAAAGCCGGAGCCCGAGCGCAAGCCTTGGCGCAAACGTGCAAGCCTGCTGGATCAGGCGTTTTCTCAAGAAATTCAAAAAATTGAGAAAGAACTCAAAGCTGAAGAGTCGTGAATCACCACGCCTGAAATCTGCGCAAAAAAGGCTACAACGCCTCATGCCGTTGGATTGACCGAAGGCAGACCTTTGCCCGACAAAAGGTCTGCCCAAGCCATCAGACTGTCTGATTACAGAAATTTCACACACTCAAATCAGACCGTCACGTGGGCGCAGGCCCTCTCCTCCAAAACGCTTATAGCCTTTGTTATCAGCGGCTTGGAGCCTTTTTTTGACCTCTTGAAATCGGGGCGTCCTACCGCTTTTTTCATTTATAGATGTTACCGGCGAGCACCAAGTGCATCGATTACCAAGGTTTTCTGGCATAATCCGGCCCCCTTTATGACCGTGTCAGAAAACCTTCATGATCGATCTACTAAGCGGATTGGATGCCTGGGTTCTTATCAGCCTCTTCTTCGCCCTAGCCTTTGTTCTCGCCTTCGAGTTCATTAACGGCTTTCATGACACCGCGAACGCGGTAGCGACTGTCATCTACACCAAAGCCATGCCGCCTCACCTGGCGGTGTTCTTCTCCGGTGTATTCAACTTTCTGGGCGTTCTGCTGGGCGGAGTCGGGGTGGCTTACGCCATCGTCCACTTGCTGCCGGTAGAGCTTCTGGTCAACGTGAATACCGGACATGGCCTGGCCATGGTGTTCTCGCTGCTGGCTGCAGCCATTACCTGGAACTTGGGTACGTGGTACTTCGGGATCCCGGCCTCCAGTTCCCACACCCTGATCGGCTCGATCCTCGGTGTCGGCCTGGCCAACGCCCTGATCAACGGCATCCCGGTGAGCGAAGGCGTTAACTGGCAGAAGGCTATCGAGATTGGCGCTTCATTGGTGTTCTCGCCGCTGGCAGGCTTCATCATTGCCGGCCTCATGCTGGTGGGCCTGAAGTGGTGGCGTCCGAATTCCAAGATGCACAAGACGCCAGAAGAACGCCGCAAGCTGGATGATAAAAAGCATCCACCGTTCTGGAACCGTCTGGTTTTGGTGATTTCTGCCATGACCGTGAGCTTCGTTCACGGCTCTAACGACGGTCAAAAAGGTATTGGCCTGATCATGCTGGTACTGATCGGTATCGTGCCGAGCGCCTTCGTTCTGGACTTGAACAGCAGCACTTACCAGATCGAGCGAACGCGCGACGCGACGCTGCACCTGAGCCAGTTCTATCAGCGTAACCACGAGAGCCTGAACGAATATCTGGCACTGGGCAAAAGCGTTAAAAGCGACCTGCCGGGCAAGTTCAGTTGCAACCCGCAGCAAACCGAGCCGACCATTGCCGCTCTGCTGAGCTCACTCAAGGGCGTGACCGACTACCACTCCATGACCTCTGAGCAGCGCATCGAAATTCGTCGCTACCTGCTGTGCCTGGATGACACGGCGAAAAAAGTCAGCAAGCTGCCAGTGCTCGACGCCAGTGAAAAAGCGGATCTCGAAAAACTGCGTAAAGACCTGACCACTACCACTGAATACGCCCCGTTCTGGGTGATTCTGGCCGTTGCACTGGCCTTGGGCCTGGGCACCATGGTTGGCTGGAGACGCGTGGTTAAAACCATCGGCGAGAAGATCGGCAAGCAAGGCATGACCTATGCCCAAGGCATGGCCGCTCAGATCACCACCACCATCGCGATTGGCCTGGCTAACGTCTTCGCCCTTCCGGTGTCGACCACACATATCCTGTCTTCAGGCGTGGCGGGTACCATGGTTGCCAACAAAAGCGGCCTGCAAGGCAACACCATCAAGACCATCCTGATGGCTTGGGTGCTGACCCTACCGGCCACTGTCGGGCTGTCTGCAGCACTGTTCTGGTTGGCGTCCATCGCCCTCAACTGATCCAGCGCCTGACAAAAAAAGGTACGTCCCTCACGGGGCGTACCTTTTTTTATGCGTTTATTACAGGCAAAAAAATAGGCGACCGAAGTCGCCCAAAATGCCTTGCGTGCTCGTGTACCAGAAAGACCCGGCGCTACTTATTGCGCTTCTGGGAGTCTTTCCAGATAAAAAAACCCAGACCTGCGAAGAACAACACCATGAGACCGACCGTCACTACCCCTGCGATAACCACATTGTCGAGAAACATGACGGCCTCCTGCTCGTGTCTGTTTGTGTTGGAGCTAGATTAACCACACAAGCAGGCGCATACCTTGACCGGGATCAATAGTGGTCGCGGCACGGCGGGGACGTGGAAGAAAAGTTGATGCAGATCAGCAAAAAAACCGTAGATCAGCGCTTTTTAGGTTTCTTTTTCGGCTTTTTCTTGGCATTTGCCAATGGCATTGCTTGCTCGAATGCCTGACGCACTTCGTTCAGACGCTTCTCTTTAAGGTCATGCACACGCTTGGCACGTTCTGCACCCAGGTCAACCAGATTGCTGTCTTGGCTCATAAAAATCAGGTCACTGTCAGAGGCTGTTGGCTAAAAGGGTTCAAGGGACAGCGCAATAATGCGTTGAGGCCGGACAACAGGCCAGAAAAAATCCAGTCATACCTCGATATCAATCCATAAACCCTGACGCTGCGTCCCATCGACCACGCCATCAGCGGCAGGCTGATCCGCCTGGACTTCATCGGGCAGCGGCGGCTGGCCCTCGTGCTGGCGTTTGTGTTGCTGACGCTGCTGCTCTTCGCGCAATAACAAGGCTGCCTGGTCAGCATCATGGTGTTTGAGGTTGACCGTACTGTCCCCCGAACTGGCCTGGGCAGGCACCACCGCCGGGATTTCAGGTCGCGGGCGTACCGGGTCTTGTTGTGAGGTCACGGGGACAACGCTCAGCGGTAGAATCGGCGGCAGCATGATCGTGTGCTCCTGTTCTGCGTCCGGCTGAAAACCACTCATCGAAAAGCACCATTGGCTTCTTTTGAGTAGAGCAGCTTTTTGTCAGAGTCCTTTGGACTGAGGACTCTGCTGCGTTAATATACTCGGCTTTTTCAAAGCGGGAGTCAGGCAGCATGGCGCAGCAGTATCAACCGGGGCAACGCTGGATTAGTGACAGCGAAGCTGAGCTAGGCTTAGGCACCGTTCTGGCACAGGACGGTCGCTTGCTGACCGTGCTCTATCCGGCCACTGGCGAAACCCGCCAATATTCGCTGCGTAACGCCCCACTGACGCGCGTGCGTTTCTCGCCGGGCGACACCATCATCCACTTTGAAGGCTGGAAGATGACTGTCCGCGAAGTCGATGACTCCAGCGGTCTGATGGTTTATCACGGTTTCAACGAACAAAACGAGCTGGTGACCCTGCCAGAGACGCAACTGTCGAACTTTATCCAGTTCCGTCTGGCCAGCGACCGTCTGTTCGCCGGGCAAATTGACCCGCTGTCGTGGTTCTCGCTGCGTTACCACACCCTTGAACACACTAGCCGCCAGTTGCAATCGCCGCTGTGGGGCCTGGGTGGCGTGCGTGCGCAACCCATCGCTCACCAACTGCACATTGCCCGTGAAGTGGCCGACCGTATCGCGCCGCGCGTATTGCTGGCTGACGAAGTAGGCCTGGGTAAAACCATCGAAGCAGGCCTGGTGATTCATCGCCAACTGCTCAGTGGCCGCGCCAGCCGTGTGCTGATCGTGGTCCCGGAAAACCTGCAACACCAATGGCTGGTCGAAATGCGTCGCCGCTTCAACCTTGAAGTCGCGCTGTTTGACGAAGAACGCTTCATTGAAAGCGATGCCGGTAACCCGTTTGAAGACTGCCAGTTGGCCTTGGTGGCCCTGGAATGGCTGGTTGACGACCCTAAAGCGCAAGCAGCCCTGTTCGACGCAGACTGGGACCTGCTGGTGGTCGACGAAGCTCACCACCTGGTGTGGCACGAAGATCAAGTCAGCCCGGAATACGGTCTGGTCGAGCAACTGGCCGGCGTAATCCCTGGCGTCCTGCTGTTGACGGCGACCCCGGAACAACTGGGCCAGGACAGCCACTTTGCACGTTTGCGCCTGCTCGATCCCAACCGTTTCCACGACCTGGCTGCCTTCCGCGCCGAGAGTGAGAACTATCGCCCGGTCGCCCAAGCGGTACAGGAACTGCTGGATAAAGGCCGCCTGTCCCCTGAAGCGCACACCACCATCCATAACTTCCTGGGTGCTGAAGGCGACTCGCTGCTCGCCGCAGTCAACCAAGGCGATACCGAAGCCAGCGCGCGCCTGGTCCGCGAACTGCTCGACCGTCATGGCACTGGCCGCGTATTGTTCCGTAACACCCGCGCCGCGATCCAGGGCTTCCCCGAGCGCAAACTGCACGCTTACCCGCTGCCGTGCCCGGACGAATACCTCGAACTACCCATCGGTGATCACGCCGAGCTGTACCCGGAAGTCAGCTTCCAGGCCCAGCCGGACGCCAGCGATGAAGAGCGCTGGTGGCGCTTTGACCCACGCGTTGAGTGGCTCACCGACACTCTGAAAATGCTCAAGCGCACTAAAGTACTGGTGATCTGTGCCCACGCCGAAACCGCCATGGACCTGGAAGACGCCCTGCGCGTTCGCTCCGGTATTCCAGCCACGGTCTTCCACGAAGGCATGAACATTCTTGAGCGTGACCGTGCAGCCGCTTACTTCGCCGATGAAGAGTTCGGCGCACAAGTGCTGATCTGTTCGGAAATCGGCAGTGAAGGTCGCAACTTCCAGTTCGCCCATCACCTGGTGCTGTTCGACCTGCCGTCCCACCCGGACCTACTGGAGCAACGTATCGGCCGTCTGGACCGTATCGGCCAGAAGCACGTCATCGAACTGCACGTGCCATACCTGGAAACCAGTCCGCAAGAGCGCCTGTTCCAGTGGTACCACGAGGCCCTGAACGCGTTCCTCAACACGTGCCCGACCGGCAACGCCCTGCAACACCAGTTCGGCCCACGCCTGCTGCCGTTGCTTGAAGAAACCGACGACACCCCGTGGCAAGCGCTGATCAACGAAGCCCGCAGCGAGCGCGAGCGTCTGGAGCAAGAACTGCACACCGGTCGTGACCGCCTGCTGGAGCTCAACTCCGGTGGCGCAGGTGAAGGCGAAGCCCTGGTAGAAGCGATTCTTGAGCAGGACGATCAGTTCACCCTGCCGATCTACATGGAAACCCTGTTCAACGCGTTCGGCATCGACAGTGAAGACCATTCCGAGAACGCCCTGATTCTCAAGCCGAGCGAGAAAATGCTCGACGCCAGCTTCCCGCTGGGTGACGACGAAGGCGTGACCATCACCTACGACCGCAACCAGGCGCTGTCGCGTGAAGACATGCAGTTCATCACCTGGGAGCACCCCATGGTGCAAGGCGGCATGGACTTGGTGCTCTCGGGCTCGATGGGCAATACCGCCGTGGCACTGATCAAAAACAAGGCGCTCAAGCCAGGGACCGTTCTGCTCGAACTGATTTACGTCAGCGAAGCCGTTGCCCCGCGCTCCCTGCAACTGGGCCGCTACCTGCCGCCGGCTGCGCTGCGCTGCCTGCTCGATGCCAACGGCAACGATCTGTCTTCGCGCGTGGCCTTCGACACCCTGAATGAACAACTGGAAAGCGTGCCCCGTGCCAGCGCCAACAAGTTCATCCAGGCCCAGCGCGACAACCTGACGCCGAAAATCAATGCCGGCGAAGCCAAGGTTGCGCCACGTCATGCTGAACGTGTGGCCGAAGCGCAACGCCGTCTGGCAGCCGACACGGAAGAAGAACTGGCGCGCCTGACTGCACTGCAAGCGGTCAACCCGACCGTTCGTGACAGCGAGTTGGTTGCCTTGCGCAAACAACGCGAACAAGGGCTGGCCATGCTTGAAAAAGCCGCGCTGCGCCTAGAAGCAATTCGCGTCCTGGTCGCCGGCTAACCCGCATTCTGTAGGAGCGAGCTTGCCTCGCGATCTTTTGATCCTTAAAAGATCGCGAGGCAAGCTCGCTCCTACAGACCATTAATTGCCATATTCGTAATAAATAGCCAAATTCTTATTACGAAATGATTAGCATCATATAGCCACCACCCTCCCCCACCCTATTCCAACCTCTACACTGAAAGCACGTCAGCACCTGTTGACTAGCAACACTTGGACTCAGTGCCGAGGGCCGCAATGGAATGGTTCGAATGGCAGTTTCTCGGCGCGCACGCTGAACACAGCCTCCAGACACTGCACAGCAGCCACAACCTGTACCTGGTGTTTCTCGCCTGGCTGGTGGCCTGCGCCGCGAGTTTGGCCGCGTTGCACATGGGCGAACGTGCCGCCAATGCAGAAAAAGCCACGGCTAAAACGATCTGGCGATGGCTCGGCGCTAGCTGCCTGGCAGGCGGTATTTGGGCCATGCACTTCATCAGCATGCTGGCCTTTGAGTCATCGCTTGAGGTTCATTACAACCTGAGCATCACCATCGGCTCGCTGGTTATCATCTGGGTCAGCGCTCTGATTGCCATGCACTTGCTCAACCGACCCGGCCTTTCGCGTACACCCTTAATGCTCGCGGCGCTGATTTTTGGCCTGGGCATCGGCGGCATGCACTACACCGGCATGACCGCCATGCACTCCAACAGCGAGCAGCACTACGAGTTCATCGGCGTTGCGCTTTCTTTAATCCTGGCCGTGGGTGCCAGTTATTGGGCCTTGCAGATGGCCATAGCCCTGCGCACGACCCACGGCATGGCCCATCAGTTTTTTAAATACGCCATCAGCCTCACCGCGGGCACCGCCATTCTATGCGTCCACTTTATTGGCATGTGGGCGTTGCACACGCTTTCGCCTGAGGGCGACATCAACCAGACCCACATTGAAACCAACCACTGGCAAGTCGCCCTGATGGTCGCCATGATCACGCTGCTGTTGATCGGCAGCAGCATCAGTGCCGCCTTGGTCGATAAAAAGCTGCAGCAAAAAGAACACGATCTGGCACGGGTCAATGCCTTGCTCAGTCAGCTTGATGAAGCCCGCATGTCATTGCAGCAAGTGGCGCATTACGACCCGCTGACCAACCTGATCAATCGGCGCGGCTTCAACCAGATCTTTGCTGAAAAACTCGCAGACGCGGCCGCCAAGAACAGCAAACTGGCGGTGCTGTTTCTCGATATCGATCACTTCAAGCGGATCAACGACAGCCTGGGCCACGACGCAGGCGATGAGTTGCTCAAGACCATTGCCAATCAGATCAGAGGCGCCGCCCGCAATCACGGGGATGTGGTGGCGCGATTTGGCGGCGACGAGTTTTGTATTTTGATCGACATCCACGATCGCGACGAAGCGCAAAGCATGGCCAAGCGCATCATGCACACGCTCAAAGAGCCCATCGAGCTGACCGGCAGGCGCATGGTCATGACCACCAGCATTGGCATCAGTGTGTTCCCGGACGACGGTACCAGCAGCATCGAGCTGCTCAAGCACGCGGATCTGGCGCTCTATCAATCCAAGGGCGGTGGGCGCAACAGCCTGAATTTTTTCAGCCCGAACCTGACTACCCGCGCCTCACTGGAACTGCAAATCGAAGAAGAACTGCGCCAGGCGCTGAATGAAGACACCGGGTTGCTACTGCACTACCAACCCATCATCGACCTCAAGCAAGGGCGAGTCGCCAAACTGGAGGCACTGATCCGCTGGCAGCACCCGGAGCATGGCTTGCTCGGCCCGGACCGTTTTATCAATATTGCTGAGGCCAACGGGCTGATTGCAGAACTGGATCATTGGGTGTTGCGCAGAGCCTGCACCGATCTGGCGACGCTTTCACGGCTCGGCTGGCAGCAGCTTGGGGTTGCCGTCAACTGCTCGGCACTCAACCTGGTGCGCGAAGAACTGGCTGAGGACATTGAAAATGCGCTGTATGCATCCGGGATTGCCCCGCATCGGCTGGAACTGGAAGTCACTGAAAACGCGCTGATGGGCAACATCAGCAACACCTCACAGCTGTTAAGGCAGATACGCGCGCTGGGTGTGTCCTTGTCGATTGACGACTTTGGCACCGGGTACTCGTCCCTGGCCTATTTAAAGCGGCTGCCCCTCAATACCCTGAAAATTGATCGCTCGTTTATCCAGGACATCCAAACCTCCAGCCAGGACATGGAAATCGTTCAGGCGATTATCGTCATGGCCCACACACTGCAACTGCAAGTGGTGACCGAAGGTGTCGAAACCACCCAGCAACTCGAGCTTTTAAGTCACTACGGTTGCGACTTTATCCAGGGCTATCTGATCAGCCGCCCTGTGCCGTTTGAAGCGCTGCCCGGCGTGCTGGAACACCTCAATCAATCTCACCGCTTTGCATCGGGCTATTCGGCGCTTCAATTGTAGTGGCGTAATCGCCTGCCATTTCGCAGCGACCCATTTAGCGAAATGCCACAGAACTGACTGTGGCGTTTCTCTACGGCAAGTGGCCACTATTGTGAAACCAGTTACTGGCCTACACACCACCTCGCCCAAATCACACCTCTATAGACGCTCCTGTTTGGTGCGTTCAATTAATTTTTTGCCCTTTCCTGGACCATCACCCAAGGCGAAACCACCACGGCCCACAGCTCAGGATCACGTGCATTAACGTCTAGCGCGTGCTCTGCAGTCATCTTTCCAAAGACGCCAGAAGCCATCCAGGCCTTGATCTTCTCTGCTTCATCCTGAGTCACGGCAATGGCCGCGTCGATCAAGTCCAGTGCGGGGTCAACCCACAACAAATCACCTTTGGCGAAGAACGGCTGCAACACCTTCCATTCAATTGTTGAGGTCTCACCAAGCAGCTTGGCATAGAGGGTGCTAGGTTCTTGATTCATGGGATTCACCAGGTAAAAAAATCGGCGCAATGATAGCGCCGCGCACCCGGTAGAAAAACCCGAAAAGAGGTATGGAAACGAGGAAAGGGCGACGCGCCAAGGACGAACCTGTTGAGCTGGCAACATCCCGATATAGATCAACAACATAATCCGCCGCTATTCTGTCTCTTTCTTTCGTTTAAGCGACATTTCCTGCTTTTTCTCCCGGTAGCCCGCTATTCAAGCGTTGAACCGGCGCTCTACACTGTACCGGTACAGTTGCAGGGGGGATTGGTCGGGAATTTCGCTCAGAAAAAACCCGGTCCGGCTGCCTTGGCTTCCAGGACTATAAAAATTACAACAGAAGAGTGGAGCACCAATAAAGATGGCTAAGAAGCAGATTACTAAACTGTTTGCCGCTATGGTTTTGGCCGGGGTTGCCAGCCATTCGTTTGCTGCAGACACCATCAAGATCGGTATTGCTGGCCCTAAAACCGGGCCTGTGACCCAGTACGGCGACATGCAATTTACTGGCGCAAAACAAGCTATCGCAGACATCAACGCTAAAGGCGGTGTCGATGTTGACGGTAAAAAGCTGCTGCTTGAAGCGAAGGAATACGACGATGCTTGCGATCCAAAACAAGCCGTAGCCGTAGCCAACAAAATCGTCAACGACGGCGTTAAATTTGTTGTGGGTCACCTGTGCTCAAGTTCCACTCAGCCTCCTTCAGACATTTACGAAGATGAAGGCATCATCATGATCACCCCGGCCGCCACGGCGCCGGAAATCACCGCACGTGGTTACAAAAACGTCTTCCGCACCATCGGCCTGGACAGTGCCCAAGGCCCGGCAGCGGGTAACTACATTGCTGACCATGTGAAACCTAAAGTCGTTGCTGTACTGCACGACAAACAGCAGTACGGTGAAGGTATCGCGACCGCGGTTAAAGAGACGTTGGAAAAGAAAGGCGTCAAAGTCGCAGTATTTGAAGGCGTGAACGCGGGTGACAAAGACTTTGCAGCCATCATCGCCAAACTCAAAAAAGATGACGTTGATTTCGTCTACTACGGCGGTTACCACCCTGAACTGGGTTTGATCTTGCGCCAAGCCCAGGAAAAAGGTCTGAAAGCCAAGTTCATGGGGCCAGAAGGTGTGGGTAACGATTCCATCTCGCAAATCGCCCAGGGCGCTTCCGAGGGCCTGCTGGTAACCCTGCCACAAGCGTTCGACCAACAGCCTGAGAACAAAGCCCTGGTGGCTAAATTTGTCGCAGACAAAAAAGACCCGACAGGCCCGTTCGTATTCCCTGCTTACACGGCAGTAGAAGTGATCGCCCAAGGTATTGAGCAGGCGAAGAGCGAAGACACCGCAAAAGTGTCGAAAGCTATCCATGACGGGACATTCAAAACCCCAATGGGCGACCTGAGCTTTGATGATAAAGGCGACCTGAAAAACTTTAAGTTCGTGGTCTACGAATGGCACTTCGGCAAGCCTAAAACAGAAGTAAGCCCTCAATAAGGGTTGGTTCTTGATCTGACTACAAAGCCCACTGCGCGAACGGTGGGCTTTGTTTTACGGGCCGTAGGCCCACAGAAATTGGGCCGCGCTTTCGTGATCCGAAAGTCTCCCCACCTGAAAATCTTTAAAACCGTCACCAGCGGTTCGCTGGCAAAAGACCTGTGCTCAAACGGCTAAAAAAGCGTACGAAACAGGCCGGAAAATGACTCCACCAGTGAAATGCGTCTCAGGTTTTTAGGAGCTTGTAATGCCTGACATCTATCACTTCTTCCAAATGCTGGTTAACGGCCTCAACGTTGGCAGCACGTATGCCCTGATCGCCATCGGCTACACGATGGTTTACGGCATTATTGGAATGATCAACTTCGCCCATGGCGAGGTGTACATGATTGGTTCCTACATTGCGTTTATCGCCATCGCCGGTCTGACCATGATGGGCCTGGACAGCGTGCCATTGCTGCTGACCGGGGCGTTTATCGCGAGCATCGTAGTAACCAGTTCCTACGGCTACAGCATTGAACGGGTGGCTTACCGTCCCTTGCGTGGCAGTAACCGCTTGATCCCCTTGATCTCTGCCATTGGTATGTCGATCTTCCTGCAAAACATGGTGCTGCTGTCCCAGGACTCAAAAGACAAATCGATTCCTAACCTGATCCCCGGCGGCTTCAGCTTCGGCCCAGGTGGTGCGAGCGAAGTTGTCGTCTCCTACATGCAAATCGTGGTTTTCGTCGTCACTCTGGTGGCCATGCTCGGCCTGACCCTGTTCATCTCCCGTTCACGCCTGGGCCGCGCCTGCCGCGCCTGCGCCGAAGACATGAAGATGGCCAACCTGTTGGGCATCAACACCAACAACGTGATCGCCCTGACCTTCGTGATTGGTGCTGCCCTGGCAGCCGTTGCCGCTGTTCTGATCAGCGTTCAATACGGTGTTATCAACCCCGGTTCCGGCTTCCTTGTAGGGCTTAAAGCCTTTACAGCAGCGGTATTGGGCGGGATTGGCAGCATTCCCGGCGCGATGCTCGGTGGCCTGGTGCTCGGCGTAGCTGAGGCCTTTGGTGCTGATATTTTCGGCGACCAGTACAAAGACGTCGTGGCATTCAGCCTGCTCGTGTTGGTACTGCTGTTCCGTCCGACCGGCATTCTGGGACGTCCGGAGATTGAAAAAGTATGATCAGGAATCTTAAAGCGGCGCTCTTCAGCGCCCTGTTGGTCTGGGCCGTCGCCTACCCGGTACTCGGCCTGAAACTGACAATCGTCGGGATCAACATTGAAGTTCACAACACCAGCACCTTCACCCTGAGCGTGATTGCGATCTGCTCTTTGCTGATGTTTTTGCGCGTGCTGTTCCACCACCAACTAAGCGCCGCCTGGCGTGCTTCACCGGGCCTGCCGAAAGTCCCGACCAAGGCGACCAACTTCCTGACCCTGCCCAGTACCCAACGCTGGATCATTCTGGGGCTGGTCGTTGTAGCGTTGATCTGGCCGTTCTATGGCTCACGCGGCGCCGTCGACATCGCCACCCTGATCCTGATCTACGTGATGCTGGGCCTTGGCCTGAACATCGTGGTCGGCCTGGCCGGCCTTCTTGACCTGGGCTATGTGGGTTTCTACGCGGTCGGTGCCTACACCTACGCGCTGCTCGCGCATTACTTCGGCCTGAGCTTCTGGGTGTGCCTGCCATTGGCGGGGTTGATGGCCGCAACCTTTGGTTTCCTGCTCGGGTTCCCGGTGCTGCGCTTGCGCGGTGACTACCTGGCGATCGTGACCTTGGGCTTTGGTGAAATCATCCGTTTGTTCCTGCGTAACCTGACGGACATCACCGGCGGACCGAACGGCATCAGCAACATTCCAAAACCTACCCTCTTTGGCCTCAGCTTCGACCGGACTGCTGCCGAAGGTATGCAAACCTTCCACGAATACTTCGGTATCGCCTACAACTCGATCAACAAGGTCATCTTCCTGTACCTGATCGCGCTGGTACTGGTGCTGATCGTGCTGTTCGTGATCAACCGTTTGCTGCGCATGCCGATTGGTCGCGCGTGGGAAGCCCTGCGTGAAGACGAAATCGCCTGCCGCGCACTGGGCTTGAATCCGACCATTATCAAACTGTCGGCGTTCACCCTGGGCGCTACCTTTGCCGGTTTCGCAGGCAGCTTCTTTGCCGCTCGCCAAGGCCTGGTGACCCCGGAATCGTTCACCTTCCTTGAGTCGGCGATCATTCTGGCCATCGTGGTACTGGGCGGCATGGGCTCACAACTGGGCGTGATTCTGGCGGCCGTGGTGATGATCCTGCTGCCAGAAATGATGCGCGAATTCAGTGAGTACCGGATGCTGCTGTTCGGGGCCTTGATGGTTGTGATGATGATCTGGCGGCCACAAGGTCTGCTGCCTATGCAACGTCCTCACCTGGAGCTGCGAAAATGAGCCGCGAGTTACTGAAAGTCAGCGGCCTGAGCATGCGCTTTGGCGGCTTGTTGGCGGTGAATGGCGTAGCCCTGACCGTCCAGGAAAAACAGGTTGTATCGATGATCGGCCCTAACGGTGCCGGTAAAACCACCGTGTTCAACTGCCTGACGGGCTTTTATAAACCGTCTGCGGGCACCATCCTGCTGGATGGCGAGCCGATTCAAGGGCTGTCTGGCCATGAAATCGCCCGCAAAGGCGTGGTGCGCACTTTCCAGAACGTTCGTTTGTTCAAGGACATGACTGCCGTTGAGAACCTGCTGATCGCACAGCACCGTCACCTCAACACCAACTTCCTGGCCGGTCTGTTCAAGACCCCGGCGTTCCGTAAAAGCGAGCGCGAGGCTATGGAATATGCCGCGTACTGGCTGGACAAGGTCAACCTGACCGAGTTCGCCAACCGCCCGGCGGGCACCTTGGCCTACGGGCAGCAACGCCGTCTGGAAATCGCTCGCTGCATGATGACGCGCCCGCGTCTGCTCATGCTCGACGAGCCCGCGGCGGGCCTCAACCCTAAAGAGACCGAAGACCTCAAGATGCTCATCAGCGTGTTGCGCAACGAGCACAACGTGACGGTCTTGCTGATTGAACACGACATGAAACTGGTCATGAGCATTTCCGACCATATCGTGGTGATCAATCAGGGCACACCTTTGGCCGACGGGACCCCGGAGCAAATCCGCGATAACCCTGACGTGATCAAAGCCTATTTGGGGGAAGCGTAAATGCTGCAGTTCGAAAACGTCTCGACCTTCTACGGCAAGATCCAGGCCCTGCACAGCATTAACGTCGAAGTGCGCCAGGGTGAAATCGTGACCCTGATCGGTGCCAACGGTGCCGGCAAATCGACGCTGATGATGACCTTGTGCGGTTCGCCGCAAGCCCATAGCGGCAGTATTCGCTACATGGGTGAAGAGCTGGTGGGCCTGACTTCGGCGCAGATCATGCGCAAAAGCATCGCGGTCGTGCCGGAAGGTCGTCGGGTATTTGCCCGCTTGACCGTAGAAGAGAACCTCGCCATGGGCGGGTTCTTTACTGAAAAGCACGATTATCAGGAGCAACTCGACAAGGTTCTGCATCTGTTTCCGCGCCTTAAAGAGCGCTTTACACAGCGCGGCGGCACCATGTCCGGTGGCGAGCAACAAATGCTCGCCATTGGCCGTGCGCTGATGAGTAAACCCAAGCTGCTGCTGCTCGATGAGCCGTCGCTGGGGCTGGCGCCGATCATCATTCAGCAGATTTTCGACATCATCGAACAACTGCGTGATGAAGGCGTGACCGTGTTTTTGGTTGAGCAAAACGCCAACCAGGCGCTAAAAATTGCTGACCGCGCCTACGTGCTGGAAAACGGCCGGGTGGTCATGCAAGGCACTGGCGAGCAACTGCTCAACGATCCGAAAGTGCGTGACGCGTACCTGGGCGGTTAACCCTGCCTGCTGCACAAAACGGCCCTTCGGGGCCGTTTTTTATTGGGCCGCAGATCGCACCGCGCCCTGCAGCCGTTGACGAGCACCGCGAGGCTACGTCCGGCAGCGCAGCAGCCGCAGTACGTCAGTTCAACTTTGCTACGACCGCTTCGCAATCGGACGTAGCCTCGTAAAACTCGGCAACTACTACAGGAAATTGGGCTGCAGCACGCTGCGCTGAAACCATTGCACCAGGTAATCCGCCAAAACTTGCGTGCGCTTGGGCAATCCACCCTCATACGGGTGCACCAGGTACATCGGGTTGCTGCGAGTCTGATAATTGAGCAGTACCCCGCGTAATCGCCCGTCAGCCAATTCGGCGTGGAGCATGTAAGACGGCAACCGCGCGATACCAGCGCCTATCACCGCCGCTTTTTTCAGCAAACTGTAGTGATTACTGGCAAAAGGCCCTGAAACCCGAACACGGTGCAGTTCATGCTGCTGGTGATACTGCCATTCTTCGCGGCCGCTGTAATGGCTGTTAAGCAAACAACGATGCTCGGCCAATTGCACCGGAGTGGTCGGTTCACCGTACTGTTCAAGGTACGCCGGGCTGGCGCAGGTCATTTCGTGCCAGCTCAGTACCGACTTTGCCACCAGTCGCTCATCACTACCCACTTGCGAGCGAATCGCCAAATCAAACCCTTCCCGGGCCAGGTCGCGGTAGCTGTTACTCAACTCCAGCTCGATCTGGACCAAGGGATAGTGGCTGGAAAATTCCAGCAACAACGCGTCAAAAAAGGTTTCACCCAGCGACACCGGCACCGTCAACCGTACCGGACCCGCCATGTCGTCCTTAAGCCGCGCCAGCGCCTGATGCGCCCGCTCAACCTGCAGCACCAATGCTTGGGCCTGCGGCAATAACGCAGCCCCCGCCGCCGTAAGGCTCAAACGCCGCGTGGTGCGATGCAGCAGCACGACCGAGAACTGCGCCTCCAACTGACTGATGCGCTTGGACAGCTGCCCTTTGCTGCAGCCCAACTGCTGAGCGGCCAAGGTAAAACTCCCCGCATTGACCAACACTGCAAACGCTGCCAGATCATCCATCTCGCTCATGGATTGTTTCCATATGAAAACCAAAGGTTGCCTATTAGTGCGCTTATCGCCACCAAAATCCACTACTAGACTGAGCCCACACCTCCCCACTCAAGGAACACCCGATGAAAATCCTGCTGATCGGCGCTAACGGCACCATAGGTTCTGCTATTGATCGCGAGTTGTCGGCGCGCCATGAAATCGTGCGTATTGGCCGTAAAAGCGGCGATTTTCAGGTCGACATCAGTGACAGCACCTCCATTCGCGCCTTGTTCGAACAAACCGGACGCTTCGATGCGCTGATCTGCGCCGCAGGCAATGTCAACTTCGTGCCGTTGGCCGACATGACCGAGAAAGACTTCGCCTTGGGCCTCCAAGACAAGCTGATGGGCCAGGTCAACCTACTGCTGATCGGCCGCGAGTACGCCAACGATAATGCTTCATTCACGTTCACCAGCGGAGTGATCAACCGTGAGCCGATTCGCACCGGCAGTTCGGCGGCATTGGTCAACGCTGCGCTCGACGGCTTTGTCCGGGCAGCGGCCATTGAACTGCCACGCGGGCTTCGAGTGAACGCCGTCAGCCCTACGGTGCTGGCAGAGGCGATGGACAAATACGCCCCCTACTTCCGTGGCTTCAAGCCGGTAGCGGCCGCCGATGTGGCCCTGGCTTACGCCAAAAGTGTCGAAGGCCTGCACACCGGACAGACCTATCAGGTGGGCTAAAGCACATTGTCAGATTTGTAGGGGCGGGCTTGTGATGCACGGCGAGCCTAAGTAACGTGACGGCATTAGTCAGGAGTCCGAATAATGCGCGCTGCCCGTTCCTTAGTTTTAGTCGCCCTGTTGCCCGTCTTTGCCGGCTGCCAGTTGCTGAACAGCAAACCCGTTGATAGCAACGCCGGCCTGACTCGCCTTCAGGGCGAACTGGTCTCAGACAATGGCCAACTGGTTTTCCAACCCTGCGTCGGCCAACAGCGCTATGTGGTCAGTGATGGCGCCAGCACCACACTGGTCCAGGACGCAACCGACATGCCCGTCAAACCTGGCAAGCTGTTCGCCGATATTCGCGGCAGCTTCGTCAGTACCAAAACCGCGGGTGAGCAAGGTGAAGTCAAGCTGCAACAGGTATACCGCCTTGAGCGCAGCAGCGCTGCCTGCCAAGACCCCAACTTCAAGCTACAAACCGTGCATGCCAACGGCAACGGGCCTGCCTGGGAAGTACAAGCAGGCGGCAAAGGCCTGATCCTTAAACGCGAAGGTCAACAAGATCTGGCACTGCCCTATGTAGAAGAACAGGTCGGTGACGGCCGCTTCTCGCTGTCCACAGAAGCCAATAATCAGCGCATTGAGCTTTGGGTAGCCCCGCAGCGCTGCACCGACAGCGTCAACGGCAGCGTGCAACACCTGGCGGCTGAACTGCGGGTCAATGGCCAGGTTCAGCGCGGTTGCGGCTATTTTGGTGGCGCGCGCAACGACTAACCGACAACTGTAACCACAGATTGCTGTTTTAACCTGACCCAACGGTTCGAAGCCGCCTATAATCCCCGGTTCGCATAAGGCTGCCGGGGTTTACCTGGCCCCGACACTGGACACCGTCATGTTACGAATCACCGAACTCAAGTTGCCAATCGACCATCCCGAAGAAGACCTGCGCACTGCCATCGTGCAGCGCCTGGGCATCGCCAGCGATGATTTGCTCGATTTCACCTTGTTCAAGCGCAGTTACGACGCGCGCAAAAAAACCTCCGAATTGTGCTTCATCTACACCATCGACCTGAGCGTGCGGGATGAGGCGGCGTTGCTGCACACCTTCGCTGATGACCGTAACGTCAACCCTGCACCGGATGTCAGCTACAAAGTGGTTGGCCAGGCGCCACAGGATTTGAGCGAGCGCCCGATTGTCGTGGGCTTTGGCCCCTGCGGGATTTTCGCCGGTCTGCTGCTGGCCCAAATGGGCTTCAAGCCGATCATTCTTGAGCGCGGCACCGAAGTGCGCCAGCGCACCAAAGACACCTGGGGCCTGTGGCGTAAAAATGTCCTGAACCCCGAGTCCAACGTGCAGTTCGGTGAAGGCGGCGCCGGAACATTCTCTGACGGCAAGCTCTACAGCCAGATCAAAGACCCGAAACACCACGGCCGCAAAGTGCTGCACGAATTTGTCAAAGCCGGTGCTCCCGAAGAAATCCTTTACGTCAGCAAGCCGCACATCGGTACCTTCCGTTTGACCGGCGTGGTTGAAAACATGCGCCAGCAGATCATCGCGCTGGGCGGCGAAGTGCGCTTCCAACAGCGCGTGACTGACGTGCTGATTGAAGACGGCCAACTGACAGGCGTGGTGCTGGCTGACGGCGAGCAATTGAAGGCCCGTCACGTGATCATGGCCCTGGGCCACAGCGCTCGCGACACCTTCCGCATGCTCCACGGCCGTGGCGTGTACATGGAAGCCAAGCCCTTCTCGGTAGGTTTCCGTATTGAACACCCGCAATCGCTGATCGACAGCGCACGTCTGGGCAAATACGCCGGTCACCCGAAACTCGGCGCCGCCGACTACAAACTGGTGCACCACGCCAAAAATGGTCGGTCGGTGTACAGCTTCTGCATGTGCCCTGGCGGAACCGTTGTGGCCGCGACCAGCGAACCAGGCCGCGTGGTCACCAACGGCATGAGCCAATACTCACGTAACGAGCGCAACGCCAACTCCGGTATCGTTGTCGGCATTACGCCAGACGACTACCCGGGCGGACCGTTGGCCGGTATCGAGCTGCAAGAGCGCCTCGAAGCCCACGCCTACGTGCTGGGTGGCAGCAACTACGAAGCCCCTGCGCAGTTGGTGGGCGACTTCATTGCCGGCAAGCCGTCCACTGAGCTGGGCAGCGTAGAGCCGTCCTATAAGCCGGGGATTTCCCTGGGTGATCTGGCTCTGGCCCTGCCTGCCTACGCCATTGAAGCGATCCGCGAAGCACTGCCAGCATTCGAGAAACAGATTCGCGGCTTCTCGATGCACGACGCCGTCCTGACCGGCATCGAAACCCGCACCTCGTCGCCGTTGCGCATCACCCGCGACGCGTCGATGCAAAGTCTGAACGTCAAAGGTCTGTTCCCGGCCGGTGAAGGCGCTGGCTATGCAGGCGGCATCATGTCTGCCGGTGTTGACGGCATCCGCATCGCTGAAGCGGTAGCACGCGATATCCTCGGTATCGAGGCGTAATATCCCCTCTGCTGGAGCGAGTTTCCCTCGCTCCAGCAAGACCTTTCCCACGGCGTATTTCGCTGTTTCCCGACTTATTTAGATACATACCTGATAGTCTCGTAGACGGTGCGGGATCAATACGTTGCTTATAACAAAAAAGAATATAGTTTTTGTTTTAACAACTATCCGCACAGGTTAGGGTGTCGCACCTAATAACCATTCGTTGGAGAGCCACCTTGCCTCTGCGTAGCACTTTCACTCGTTTCTTTCAGATGGAAGCTGCCAGCGGTCTGCTGTTGATTGCAGCTGCGGCTCTGGCGTTAATCATCAATAACTCACCGCTTTCGCACTACTACACGGCCTTTCTTGATGTGCCTGTGGCCGTGCAGATCGGTGCCCTGCAAATCGCAAAACCTTCGCTGCTGTGGATCAACGACGGCCTGATGGCGTTGTTTTTTCTGCTGATTGGCCTGGAGGTCAAGCGCGAGCTGCTTGAAGGCCACCTGTCCAAACCCTCGCAAGTCGTACTGCCCGGCGCAGCGGCCATTGGCGGGATGGTAGTGCCGGCACTGATTTACTGGTTCCTCAATAAAGACTATCCCGATGCGCTCGATGGCTGGGCGATCCCGATGGCCACCGACATTGCTTTCGCCCTCGGCGTATTGGCTTTGCTGGGCAAGCGTGTACCGGTTTCACTCAAATTGTTCCTGATGACCCTGGCAATCATCGACGATCTGGGGGCCATCATCGTTATTGCGGTGTTCTACTCCAGCGAACTCTCCGGCGTGTCGTTACTGCTGGCAGCGGCCTGCCTGATTGCCCTGATCGTGATGAACCGCATGGGCGTGATCAAGATCGCGCCATATATGATCATTGGCCTGATCCTGTGGGTCTGCGTGCTCAAAAGCGGCGTGCATGCCACGCTGGCAGGCGTGACCCTGGCGTTCTGCATTCCGTTGCGCACAAAAAACGCCGAAACGTCACCGCTGCTGACGATTGAGCACGCCCTGCACCCCTGGGTGTCCTACGGCATTCTGCCGCTGTTTGCCTTCGCCAACGCGGGCGTTTCGCTGGCCGGTGTCAATCTGCACAGCTTCACTCACCACGTGCCGCTGGGCATTGCCGCAGGCTTGCTAATCGGCAAAACCGTGGGTGTGTTTGGTCTGACCTGGATCGCCATCAAAGCAGGCCTGGCAGCATTGCCGGCAGGTGCCAACTGGGGCCAGGTGTTTGGGGTGGCGATTCTCTGTGGTATCGGCTTCACCATGAGCCTGTTCGTCGGTTCGCTGGCATTTGTGCCGGGCAGCAGTGAGTACGTCGGCATGGACCGCATGGGGATCTTGACCGGTTCTATCCTCGCGGCTTTTATCGGCTACGCTGTTACCGCCGTCTTCAGCCGTAAACAGGCAGACGCGTAACTCAACATCAACAGAGATTCTCGCAGGGGCAGCACCGTTTACCGGTGTTGCCCCTGATGGTTTTTTGTCGCCCAACGAGGGAAATGTGGACGCAAAACTTCAATTTGTGCAGTACGGGGGCATCAGTGTGATGTTCCCGGCAGCCTTGGTCATCGCAGCCTGGCTGTGGGCTGCGGCCTCTAAAAAAATCGCGGTGTTATGGCTGGGCGTACTGCTGTCTGCCTACTTCATCGTGGGCGTGACCAAAATTCTGTTCAAGGGCTGGGGAATTGGCTTGCACAGCCTGGACATTGCGGTGTTCAGCGGGCATGCGACCAATACCTGCCTGGTGTTCACCGTGATGCTGAGCTTGTTGTGCCAGCAAATTAACCCACGTTTGCGCTGGCCGGCCTTTGGGGTTGGGGTGGTACTGACCTGGTGGTTCAGCATCAACTACATCGCCCTGACCATCCACCCCTTGTCAGAAGCCATTGCGGGCGCGTTGGTAGGCACGATCGCCGCATTCATTTTTCTGGTCATGCTGAGCCAGTCCAACATCGGCAAAATACCTCGCCCGGCGCTGGCGCTAGGGTTGGCTGTGGTACTGGTGTGCGCTGTCGCACCCAAATACTCGGCCGAAAGGCTGCTGGATCGCATCGCCATCTCGTTGTCGGGTGCCGAGCAGGCGTTCAGACGCTCGTCGTGAGCCAGCCCGACGGTTTTCAAGCCTCACAAAAAACCCCGGCCAGTTCGTACTGGCCGGGGTTTTGTTTAAGCGCGCTACTAACGCTTATTGGGTTACGCGGCTAGTGCCGTCAACCGTCATGATGCGTACGCGCTCGCCGGTACGGAATACCTGGTTCGGCTCAACCTGTTGAACATAAGCACGGGTGCTGCCGTCGTCTTCACGCACGGTGATTTCAACACCTTGGGTCTTGGTCAGGCCCGACTCAGCAGCCGAACCCAGCAGGCCACCGGCTACTGCGCCGATCACTGCAGTCACGATGCTGCCACGCCCGCCACCGATGGCGCTGCCGCCAACGCCGCCGATCACAGCACCTGTGGCGGCGCCGATTGGGGTTTTGGTACCTTCGATTTGTACAGGGCGCAGGGCAACGATAGTGCCGGTACGTACGGTTTGTACGCGACGCGCCTCATCACGCGAATAGGTGTCACCGGTCAAGTTCGAGGCACAGCCGCTCAACAGAACTGTCATGGTCGAAAAAGCTGCAACTAACAGTGCGGTCTTACGCATAGGATCAACTCCAAAAGATCAGGGATTCATTAAACTCTGCAACCGGGTGCCTGTCACCGCGCAGCGCAGACAATGTGGTCTTTATTCAGCGCCTGTACAGACACAGCGTGGGTGACAGACGCTTGTAAATTAACCACAAGGGTAGCGCGAAATAGCCGTTTTGACTTGCACGCTACCGTTGTTTATCAGGTTTTCAAGGCGCCAGACGCTCACGCACCCACGCAGCGCCCTCACGGCGATAGTTGAGCCGGTCATGCAAGCGGCTCGGGCGCCCCTGCCAAAACTCAATACGCTGTGGCAGTAAACGATAACCGCCCCAGTGTTCCGGGCAATGCGGCTGCGTGTCACTAAAACGTGCCTGAGTGGCCGCCAGCAGTGTGGTCAACGCCTCACGGTTTGCAATCACCTGGCTTTGCGGTGAAGCCCAGGCCCCGATCCGGCTACCCAAGGGGCGCACCTGATAGTAAGCGTCGGACTCCTGCGGTGTCACCTTGACCACTTGGCCTTCGATGCGCACTTGTCGCTCCAGGGTGGGCCAAAAGAACGTCATGGCGGCAAAAGGACGCGCTGCCAACTGCTCACCCTTGGCGCTGGTGTAGTTGGTGAAAAAGGTAAAACCTTGTTCATCCAGCCCTTTAAGCAAGAGCACCCGGCAATGCGGGCGCCCTTCGGCGTCCACCGTGGCCAGGGTCATGGCATTGGCCTCAACCGGCGGTTGCTCAGTCTTTACCGCGTCATTGAACCACTGATGAAACAGCGCAAAAGGCTCAGCCGGGGCGTGCGCCTCGGCCAGCCCGTCACGGGTGTAATCGCGGCGCATATCGGCCAGCGCTTGGGTCATGAGGGCAATCCTTCCCTAAAACAATCAGTTCTTGTTCTGATCGTTGGCAGCGACTTTTTTGTCCGCTGCGGCTTTGGCCACTACCGGTTTTTTGGCCGGGGCAGCTTTTTTAGCCGGTGCGGCTTTCTTGGCGTGTGCTGCTTTCTTGGTGGTCGACACAGAACCTGTCTTGGCCAGCGTCGAAGGCGCTACGGCCGGTTGAGCGGCAACCAGCTCTTCAGGGGTTAGTACCGGTTGGCTGTATTTGCTGACCAGCGCCAACATGGTGGCTTGCGGGGTCATCATGATTTCTACGCGGCGGTTCAATGCACGGCCTTCGTTACTGTCGTTCGCCGCACGCGGCATGACAGAACCCATGCCACGCAGGGTCAGACGGTTACCTTGCAGACCGCTCATGCGGAAGATCGCAGCCACCGATTTGGCGCGGTCCAGGCTCAAGCGGGTGTTGGCTGCCATGGTGCCCGAAGCGTCGGCATGACCGAGTACCAGTACAGCGGTTTTAGGGTCGCCTTCGACCACTTTGGCCACACGAGTGAACGGGCCGAGCATCGACGGCATCAGCAAATCCGGACGCGTAGGTTTGAACGCGCTGTCAGCAGCGGCGACGATCACGATCAAGTTCTCGCGACGCTCCAACTGCAAGTTAGAGTCTTTGATGGCAACACGCAGGCGCGGCTCGTACTCGTCCAGCCAGGCTTGGGTGATTTTCGGATCCGGCATCGGGATCACGCCAATAGGTGCGGCCTTGGTGGCTTTGTCATCACCACCAAACGGCCACCACCAGTTTTTCGACGTGCTTGGCGCGGCAGGCGCCGAGGCTACCTTGGCAACGACGGGTGCTTTATCAGCCGGGGCGTCTTTTTTGGCCGTGTCGCCACCACCAAAAGGCCACCAGCTAGAACCGCTGTCTTTGCTCGTGCTGGCTGCGGCGGCCACTGGCGCAGGCGCCGCTGCAGGGGCTGGGGCCGCAGCAGCGGTTTTGGCTGCTGGCGCCGTAGCTGGCGTGTTCGTTGGTTTGGCTGAAGCGCTGGCAGTTTTGTCTCCAGCGGTCGAAGCCTGATCAGACGACCCGAACTGCCACCATTTGTGGCCACCTTCGGCGTCATTTTGTGGAGTTTGTGCACAACCGGTAATAGCCAGGCAAAGAGCCAGAGCGAGAGTCTTATTAGATGACATTGAATATCCACACAATGAATTAAAAATAAAAGGCACTACGCCCATATAAAAAAACGTATTGAACACATAAAAGCTATCGCGTTCCGACCTACGGTTTATAAAAACCCGGTTATAAACACTGTGCCAATACTTTCACCAACTTTTGCGCGCGTGGGTCCATCAATACATAAGGCCCCAGTGAATTAGTCACAAACCCGAATGCAACCTCGCGTTCAGGGTCGGCAAAGCCAATTGAACCACCTGCTCCAGGGTGACCGAACGCCTTTGGCCCAAGGCCAAACGTGGCATTGGGTACGCCCGGTTGATCCAGCATGCAGCCCAGCCCGAAACGCGTCCGGGTGAGCAAGGTTTTATCCTCGCCCAGACTGTGTTCACGGGTCAGTTGCTCAAGCATTTCGGCTTCCAGCAAACTCCCCTCCAACAACCCGCTATAAAAGCCGGCCAAACTTCGCGCATTACCATGACCATTCGCTGCGGGCTGTTCCATACGACGCCACTCCGGCTTATTGGTGCTGGTCATAATAGACGGCGGATTGGTAAATGCCCGTGTCGTCAGGGAAGACGGGGCATTCATCATCGCTTTCAACATCCGCTGGGCCGCTTCATCGCCCATGTTGCCCTTGGTGCGGGCAATGTGCGCGACGCGGTAAAACTCTTCATCTGCCAACCCGACATGAAAGTCCAGCCCCAATGGCCTGGCTGTACGGGCCACAATCGACTGCCCGGGACTGCGACCGTCTGCACGACGAATCAGCTCACCCAGCAACCAGCCGTAGGTAATCGCGGCGTAACCGTGCCCTTCGCCCGGAGTCCACCATGGTGCCTCTGCAGCCAGCGCATCGACCATGGTTTGCCATTCATACAACGCGCCAGCCGGCAGTAATTCACGCAGTGCAGGCAAACCCGCACGGTGGCTCAGCAATTGGCGAAGGGTGATGGACTCTTTGCCAGCCGCAGCAAATTCAGGCCAATAGCGAGCAACGGGAACATCCAGTGCCAGCTTGCCCTCTTCGACCAGTTGCAAGGCCGTCACTGCGGTAAAGGTCTTGGTGCACGAAAACAGATTAACGATGGTGTCCGTGTGCCAGGCCTGCTCGCCGTCTTTGTCAGCCGTGCCGGCCCACAGGTCGAGCACTGTTTCGCCCGCGATCTGGATGCACAGCGCTGCGCCGCGCTCTTGCGGATCATTAAACAGATCAGCAAACGCCTCACGCACGGCTTCGAACTTAAGGTCGTGAAACCCTTGAATGTGCACCCCTACCTCCTGGATCAAGCATGGCTCTACAAGGCGTGCATTGTTCCAGTACCCGTAGGATTTTGAAACAGAGCAAGCCGGTCAGATCGCACAATTTTTGGGCATTTTCATCGAGGTGCGCAGGGTATCAGGCGCGAGATGGATTTTTTGTGAAAAAGTCCGGGGCAGCGCCCTGGTCGAACGCGCCAAGAGACTGCGATCTTCGCGGGGTTGAAGATCGCAATCTGCAGCACTTATCAGGCCGCCCAGGACGTTAAAGTGCGGCGTAGGCCAACGTGGCAAGCTTGCGGACCCGCGGATCCAGCAAAACATGGCTGCCGATGGTCGTGGTCACGAAACCAAAGCTCACATCCCGTTCCGGGTCTGCAAAACTGACGGGGCCACCCAACCCGACATGCCCAAAGGTATTGGGGCCCATGCACTTGGACGCGGCCTGGTCAGCTTGCTGCTCCAACATGCAGCCCAACCCATAGCGCATCGGGCGCAATAACACGCGATCCATGCTGTTGCTGTGCTCGCGGGTGAACTCGCTGAGCAGTTCAGGGCCAATCAGACGCCCACCGAGCAGCGCACTGTAAAAACCGGCCAGACCGTGAGCCGTGCCATGACCGTTCACACCCGGTTGACGGTAAGACCACCAGCGAGGATCCGTAGTTTGTTTAGGGCCTACAGCAGGGTTGGTAAATGCCAGTGTCGCCACGTGCTCGGGTTGTTTAGACATCACATGCCGCAAGGCTATCGCAAAGCTGTCGCCTTCTCGCCCTTCAGCCCGGCCGAAGTGGGCGATTCTGTGAAAGTCCTGCTCAGCCACCCCCAGCTGTACTTCCAGTCCGTTGGGCTGAGTAATGCGCTCTCGAATAAACCGGCAGGGCTCCCGACCATCAACCCGACGGATCAATTCACCGAGAATCCACCCGTAAGTCGTGGCGCCGTACCCAAGTTCTGTACCGGGCTGCCACCATAACGGCTCTGCGGCTGTTTTTTTGACCATCTCATCCCAGTCATACATCTCGGGCGTGCGACTCGGCAGACGCAAGGCAGGGGTCCCGGAGGTATGTGACAACACTTGGCGCAAGGTGACCTGATCCTTGCCACCCTGGGCAAACTCAGGCCAGTAATGGGCAATCGGATGGTCGAGCGCCAGCTTGCCCTCTTCCACCAACATCAAGGTGGCAACCGCAGTAAAGGGTTTTATCGCGCAGTAGGTATTGACCAGGGTGTCCCGATTCCAGGGTTTGGTCCTTTCTAAATCCGCCACGCCCGCCCAGAGATCGACTACCGTCTCGCCGCCGACCTGGATGCACAGCCCTGCGCCAAGTTCCTGGGGGTCATCAAAGATTTCTTCAAAGGCTTGCTGCACCGCTGCAAACCGACTATCACACGATCCTTTTGCATCCATTGGTTTGACTCCCTTCAATTGGAACGCAAACCTTAGTCGCCGACGCCAAGAAGTGAAGCTCCAAGCCCGCTGGTGCGACAAAATGTATCGCCGCTAATCAGAAATATCAGTGACCTTTGCCCGAATGCCCGCCTGCATGGCCCGCACCAGCGCGGCCGCCGTTGGCGTCCTGCGGGGTTTGCACCGGAGCCTTGAGGGTTTTGTCGGCGTCAACTTGGGCTTTAACCGCCTCCTGGCCCAACTGGTCGAGCGCTTGCAGGTTGGTCTTGCGCACGCTGTCGACAAAACCGGTGAACGGCAGGTCGGTGATGCCGATCATGCCGAAGTGGCCGTTTTCACCGTCAAGCAAGCGACCGGTTACCGGCTGGTCCAGGTACTGGAACCAGTGAACCCCGACAATCGACGGTTCGGCGACGGCCTGCTTAATGAACTTCGCATACGCCGGGCCACGCGCTTCTTCACTGGCCACTTCAGTCACGCCACCCCAGAACGGGCCACGGTCGCGGGAGCCGAAGTTGAACTCGGTGATCATCACCGGCTTGTTCAGTTCACGCAGCTTGGCGAAGTCATAACCGTCCTGCGGTTGCAGGGTGTAGAAGTTGAAGCTCAGCACGTCGCAATACTGCGCGCACGACGCCACTGCCTCAGGGGTACTCACCGCAAAGCGCCCGCCCAGCAACAAGTGATTCGGCGCATGCCATTTCAGCGAATCGGAGATGGTCTTGAAGTACGTATCGGCAAAGACTTTCTGGAAGTAGGTGTAATCCGCTTCAATTTCCGGATGCTCTGCGTTCGGCAGCGGGCCTTTGAACCCCGGGTCTTCCATCAACTCCCACGCCGGGATATCAACACCCCAGGCTTTGGACAGGCCTTGCTGGTTACGGTACTTGTCGCGCAGTTGCTTGAGGAACGCACGCTTGGCCGGCGCATCCGTGGTCATGCGCAAGGTGCCCAACGCCAGACCAAAACGTGACTGAGGGTCGTCACCGCCGCCAGCCCAGGCCAGTTCGTTATCGGCAAAGTAGCCGATCAGCCACGGGTCATCACGGTGATCACGGGCGGCAATAGCCACTGCGCGTTCGGTGGCCATGGCAAAGCGCGGGTCAAACGGATCGGGCATGCCGCCCCACCAATCGGTGCCGGTACTGATGCTGTTGTAATCACCCACAATCGACAACGGCAAGGTGTAAGGCACGCGGTCGTTAAGGCCCAGCGCCGGGTCGCTCCAGTTACCGATCGTATTAAAACCCCAGGCTTGCAGGCGATCCAGGGTGTGAGCCTGCCAACGTTTGGCATCAAAGGCTTCAGGGGCACAAGGAATTGCGGGTTCGGCGCCCGGCCCGGTTTTGCCGACCGCACACGGCTCACCGTAGAGGCGCTGCAAGTTGGCCGCGTAGAAGTTGTACCAGCGCCCCGAATCAAACGCCCGCCCCTGGGAGGAGCCGTTGTTGCTGTCATGATCCGAAGTCCCGTAATAACCGGCCAAAGGCGCACCGGGCTTGGGCAAATCGGTAAACATCCACTCACGCCCAGTCACGTAGGTCTGGCTGTCCTCTGCAGTCACCGCGTTCAGGCCCAACGAGTAAAACGGATGACCTTCTGGGGTGACCAGGTACCAACGTCCATTACGTTTTTCTGTACGGAAAAAACCCGACGCTTCAAACGCCGGGCCTTTGAGCAACCCGCCGTACTGATCCAGCCCGTTGCGCGCCGCCAGCCAGCCCTTGAGCTGTTGCTGCTCTTTAGCTGCTGCGGCTTTGAGTTGCTCATCGCTGGACACACGCTCTGGCCATTTGGCCCGAGTGGACTGGCCGTAGCCATCGACAATCGAGCCATAAACGGTCTTGATCACACCCGCGCCGTCCTGCACACCGAAGCGTTCCAGGAGGATGCTTTGCGCGGCATTGGGCTGCGGAATCGACAGCGTCACCGAGACCACTTGGCTGCGATCAATTTCGCCCTGGCTGCTGGCCAGCAAACTGCGTTGCCCGTCGATAGTCATCGGCATCGGCGGGCCTGCGCGCATGCCTTGGCTGCGGGGAGAGTTGGCCTGCAACGGCAGCAACAGGGTTTGTGCGGGGCCGGCCGGCAGGTCAACACGGCTGGTGAGGGTCTTGCCGTCCTTGCTTTGCACGGTCACATCGAGCGTGAGGGCCCAGTTCATGGCGTTTTGGATACGCAGGGTCATCATTCCCGATTGCGACCAGTCCCACACACCGGCTTGCGGGGTCAGGCGCAAGCTGGGGGCCGCGGCCGGGTTAAAGGTCACACGACGCAGTACTTCACCTTCCGCCGTTTGCTCTGCGTTGTACTGCGGCAAGTTCGCATCCACGGTCGCCACTTGCACCACATCGGCCGGGCGAACGAAATTGAACAGGGTTTGTTGACCGGCAGGCGCCGCCAACAGCGGGGTCGTGACCAGCAACGCAAAAGCTGCAGACAGTGAACGGCGAATCATATGAATCTGGTTCTCCCTAACGGCCAAATACGGCCTGTGAGGCTTTGAAGCTCACAGCATAGACGACAGCAAGGCCGGCATGGACGCCGGCTTGCACTTATGAAATTTCGCGTCGAAACGGCGGCAAGGCATTCAAAATCGCCTTGCCATAGCGCTGGGTTACCAGCCGCCGATCGAGCAATGTGATGGTGCCGCGGTCCTGTTCGGTACGCAGCAAACGCCCGCAGGCCTGCACCAGCTTGAGCGATGCATCGGGCACTGAAATCTCCATGAAAGGATTACCGCCACGGGCTTCGATCCACTCTGCCAAGGCCGCCTCAACGGGATCATCGGGCACCGAGAAGGGGATTTTGGCGATGACCACGTGCTCGCAATAAGCACCGGGCAGGTCCACACCCTCGGCAAAACTGGCCAGGCCGAACAACACGCTGGAGTCGCCGCCATCCACCCGCGCCTTGTGTTTATTCAGGGTCTCTTGCTTGGACAAGTTGCCCTGGATAAACACTTGCTTGCGCCAGTCACGCTCCAGGCCGTCGAAAACGTCCTGCATCTGCTTGCGCGAAGAGAACAGCACCAACGTGCCGCGCGAACCTTCTACCAGCCCCGGCAGATCACGAATGATCGCCGCCGTGTGCGCCGTCGCATCGCGCGGGTCAGCCTTGAGGTCCGGTACGCGCAACACCCCGGCATCGGCATGGTGAAACGGGCTCGGCACAATCGCAGTGACTGCGGTTTTCGGCAGGCCGGCGCGCATGCGAAAGCGATCAAACGTTCCCAAGGCGGTCAACGTCGCCGAGGTCACCAGGGCACCGTAGGCCACGTTCCACAGGTTACGACGCAGCATCTCGGCCGCCAGAATCGGGCTGGCGTTGACCTCGATGTCGAACAGCGAACCACTTTCAGCCAGGGTCAGCCAGCGCGCCATGGGCGGGTTGTCTTCCGGGTCTTCAGTGGTGAAGGCCGTCCACAGTTCCCAGTTGCCCTGAGCCCGCGACAGCAGGCTGCCGAACAGCGGGTACCATTCCTCGGCCTGCTGGCTGGAGATGCCGATGTTGACCTCGCCTTCCATGCCGTCCTTGAGCAGGTCGGTCAAACGGGTGAACACGTCGGTCAGGCGTGAAAAGCCCTTCTTCAGTTCAATGCCCATTTCACGCAGGTGATCAGGGATCACGCCACCCACAAAACGGTGGCGCGGGCGTTCACGGCCTTCTGGCTCTTCGCCGACCTTGAAGTCAGCGATTTGCTCACAGGCGCTGAACATGAATTGCTGCTGGCCCTTGATCTCTTTGGTCAGCTCCGGTACTTGCTCCAGCAAACGCCCCAAGTCGCCCGGCAACGGATGCTGAGCGAGCAGTTTGGTGAGGTTTTTGCCGGTTTGCTCCAGCCAGTCAGCGGTCGAGCGCAAACGGGTGTAGTGGGCGAAGTGGCCGATGGCCTTGTCTGGCAGGTGGTGACCTTCGTCGAACACATAGAGCGTGTCACGCGGGTCAGGCAAGACGGCGCCACCGCCCAACGCCAGATCAGCCAGCACCATGTCGTGGTTGGTGACGATCACATCGACCTTGCCCATGCCTTCGCGGGCCTTGTAAAAGGCGCACTGACCGAAGTTCGGGCAATGGCGGCTGGTGCACTGGCTGTGATCCGTTGTCAGGCGCGCCCAGTCCTGGTCTTCCAGCGCCTGGGGCCAGCTGTCGCGGTCACCGTCCCATTTATTGCCGGCCAGCTTTTCAATCATGCTGGTAAACAGTTTTTGGCTGGCTTCGTCGACTTCAATCTTGAAGCCTTCCTCTTCAAACAGCTGCGCGGTCGCGGTTTGCGCGTGGCCTTCTTGCAGCAGCATGTCGAGTTTGGACAGGCACATGTAGCGCCCACGGCCCTTGGCCAACGCAAAGCTGAAATTCAGCCCGCTGTTGCGCATCAGGTCCGGGAGGTCTTTGTAGACAATCTGCTCCTGCAGGGCGACGGTCGCCGTGGCGATTACCAGACGCTTGCCGGCAGCCTTGGCGGTCGGAATGGCGGCCATGCTGTAAGCCACGGTTTTACCGGTACCGGTGCCCGCTTCAACGGCAACCACCGCCGGGTCGCCGGTACGATGGTTTTCTTCGTCGGTATCAATATCGCCCAGCACTTTGGCGACTTCAGCAATCATCAGACGCTGGCCATAGCGCGGCTTGAGGCTCTTGGCTTCGAGAAAACGCGAATAAGCGCCCTGGATCTGGGATTTGAGTTCGGTACTAATCATGGTTCTTCGGGCGCAAGAAACGCTGGATAAATTTTCAGTGGTTCGAATGGCCGCTATCATACCCCGCTAATTGATCCTGCGCCGAACGGAGTACCCCAATGACCACCTTCGCTGTTACTTACAGCCTGCATTTACTGGCTGCCCTGATCTGGGTGGGCGGGATGTTTTTCGCCTGGATGATCCTGCGCCCCGCCGCAATGACGGCCCTTGAGGGCCCTGCCCGGCTAAAACTGTGGGTTGAAGTGTTTCAACGTTTTTTTGGCTGGGTGTGGGTCGCGGTGGTTATTTTGCCGATAAGCGGTGTTGGCCTGCTGCACATGCGCTTTAGCGGGTTCGAAACGGCGCCCCGTTATGTGCAGATCATGATGGGCGTGTACATCGTCATGGTCGCCCTGTTTATCCGCATTCAATCACTGCAACTGCCCGAATTGCGCAAGGCCGTTGAGGCTCAGGAATGGGCGGCAGGCGCGGCGGTGATGGGGCGGATTCGCCGTCTGGTCGGGTGTAATTTGCTGATAGGGCTGGCGCTGGTGGCGATTGCCGGGGCGCGCCCGATGTTTTGAAGGGGTCCCTACCTCCCAACTGCAGAAGCGAGCTTGCCCCGCGATCTTTTAATGTTTAAAAAATCGCGAGGAGTGGGCGCTTCTTACAACCGCTGGACGGTCACGGCGCCTGCCGGGCCAGGCTCACCCGGTTGCCCGGTTTGGCCCGGGCGACCCGATTTGCCGCCATCGGTACGGTAAACAATGCAGCCTTTGGATTTGCCACCCGCACCTGCCCGTCCAGCCGCACCGGGTTTGCCGCCTGCACCGCCGTCGACCAGTACGTTGATCTGTTCATCGGGGAAGTCCCGGGGCAGTTCGACCCGCACTTGTGCCCCCGCAGCGCCCTGATGCCCATTACCGCCGTCGTCGCCATTGGCGCCTGCTCCGGCCGATCCCCAGGTGCAACCCGGTTCAGCGCCATTGCCACCATCAAGCCCGACAAAACCCGGAGCGCCAGTGCCGCCACGGGCGTCGATGGACAGTTGATCGGCTTGCAACGCTTCGATTCTCAGGCTCAGATCGCGGGCAGGTCTGGCCGGTTTTTCAAACGTCCCCGCTGCACCGCGCGTGCTGATCTGGCTGCCTTCACCCAACTCGGCAGTGGCTACACGCAGCTCAATCCCACGCTCGGCCGGCACGATGACAATGCGTGACTCATGCCCCAAATGCAGTTGATCGATGTTGACCTGACTGACACCCGCCGGAATCAGCAGAGTGCCGTAGTCCGCCACATCGAGTTTTTCGAGTGTCAGAACGGCCACATTCGCGGGCAGACGCATCATCGAGTTAGCCTCGACCTGCACCACCTCGGCATGGGCAAACGGACTGCAAAGGGCTGCCATTAAACATAACTTACGCATGACTGTTGCCCTGTCCGGAAGATTTAGGGAGAGTTTGAACGTGCAGGATGCCTACCAAAAGGATGTAGAGTCGGTCACGCCAAGGGTGGGGGCGCCCTTGCAGGCTGCTATTGAACAGCAGCAGCTCAAGCAAATGGGTCAAAAACAGCAGACTACCCGCCAGGTTGATCAGCAGGTCGAACGGATTGCTCAGGGGTCTGAAAACGTTGATCGCAACGACAACCCAGAACAACAACGTCAGCACCTTCCCCAGTCCCCAAAGCACCTTCATGCAACAGCCCTTTCTGTGTTTTTCTTTAAGCGAACATTAACGGCTAGCAGGATAGCTGCGCCAGAGGTCCCTGCAAAAATACCTCACTGCGCACGCCACGCAGTTGAGGCATTTAACCCGTAGCTCATGTCATTACGTGGTTAACGGCAAAAACCATTGTTCAGCAAGGGTCTTGCCGATCTGACCGCGATGCACCTCAACCACTTCATGCTGGTTTTTCGCCTTTTCCTTCAGCGACCAATAATCCGATGTTCGCTGGCTCCAGCGCTTGAGGTGCGCCACTGCATAATCCGCTTTGGGCGTAGTGGCGTCTTTATAGTGAAAATGCGCACACCAGATAAAATTGCCGGCAGCATCCTTGATGGCGTACTCATCAATAAAGTCTCGCTTGAGCTTCGAACGCTTGCGGTTCAGCGTGATGCTCACCAGCCTTTTTTCAAGCAAAAATTGAAGGGTGCCGTGGGTCGGGGGAAGTTTCAGGCTTAAACGAACACGCAAGTCATGCGCCTTGGTGCTCATGTCCTTGGCCCTGGCTCGCATGCCCCCGACTAATTCCAGATCCTCCCGTTGGCGCCAACTTTCGGTGTCTGCCCTGCTGGCCTCTTCCAGTTCCGCAGCGCATTGGCTCAAGCGTTCAGCTACATGCAATAAAGTTTCCTCGGCCTCTTGAGGATATCTGGCGCTATTAACAAGCCCCTCTGAACGCTTGAGATGAATATCAGCCATGTCATAAAATTTCTGTGCCTCTACTTTAATATCGGACACTTTACGACCGGAGGGGATTGGCGCGTCAGAACGGGCGACAGAGACAAGATCCCACTCATCTCCTTTTTTAATATAGGTAGACAGCAGTTCATTATCTTGATCAGTACGCACTTCAACCTCTTCACCCGTTGCGCCTGCCTGCTGCGGTTTCAAATCCCCAATCAACCGCCCTCTGGTGCGAGTATTAAAAATACGTTTTTGCGGCCGAGTGGATAAAGATTGCCTTCTGCCTTTAGGCTTTTCACTTAATTTCTTCAGAGGTTCTAGCTCACTGGCCAGTTGCTGTTCTGCGTCTTTATAAACGCCTGCCACCATATCAACAAACGCTTGAAAATCCTCAGCCTCCACTTCTTCGGCATGCACAACTCGGAAGTCTAAAAGGCCATCAAGTACGTGGCCATACTGTTCCACCAGGCTGTTCAACACATCCAGGCGCTCACGGGGAGGAAAATCCAGCTTATTGAGTTGATCGTGTGTCTGTATCAACTCACGCAGTGGGGAGGCTATTTTGTTAAGCGATATCACAAGAACACTATTAAAAACCTTTACACTAACGCTTCCCAACGAAGCCACTAAAAATTGTTTGATATACAACGGCGTTAATTCCTGCTTCGCGAGATTTTCGCGTAAACGCTCTGACCTTTCTCTTCCCTCCGCTCCAAACTCAGCTACTTCGTCACTGTATTTTTTTATTTTTTCAAGCCACTCGACTCTTTGATTTTCAAGTTTAATAGTGCCCTTCATATATTCTCTGTGCACAACCAATCTTGCGTACATCACACTGGCTTTGGAAGCAGAAGGTCCTTGGTATGTTAAATCCAAAGCCTGCCACTTCGTATCAAGAACTGGTCGCATCTTACTGGCCTGCCCCAAACAAGCATCCAGATAACTAATCATCTCGCTGATGTACGTCACAATTGACTGATTAGAAAAATCAACACCTAACGCTTTGACTTCCTTGACAGTACCCAACAGTGATTCCGTAATACTAATACCTGACATCAGTTCTGCTACGTACTTTTGACGCTGATCCAATACTTCTTCCGCTGTTCTGCGCGAATCACCTTCAAACAGTTTTATTAAATTCTCATGAACCTTAATTTTTGTTCTTACACTGTCATATTTATCCCTTGAGGCAGTCAATTCTTCTCCCAGCTCAGTCGCACGCTGGGCCTTGCGTTCACGCAAAGCTTTTACCTGCTTGCCTGGCGCGCCGCCGCTCAAACGCAACTTCAGGTCCACTGTCCAGCGCCCCTGCGCATCAGCCTGCAAGGCTGGCCCGCCCACAATGCTCACCTCGCCCGCCTCGATTTGCACAGGGTAATAAGCACCCTCAATCAAGGCATAACCGCCGCCTTCTGTTAAATAGAGGCCAGCCAAGGCATCCGAGCGTTTGGGCAATGGCAGTGCTTGAGGCTTGGGCACCGCAAGGGTCTCAAGTTTTTTGCGCAAATCAGGCGTAAGCCGGTTGTTGGCACTGGCGAAACTGAAGTCCAGGTCTTCAATGGCTTTTTTTTGCCATTCGCCGGGCATAAACACGATACCGTCCTTGACGATGGCAGGAGGCAGCGGCGGCCACGCCTTGGAAATACGTCGCGGGATAGGGGGTCTACGTAAAAGGGGTGTCGGACTTGCTTGCGGGCTTACAAGTGGAGGGTGTGAGATGGCACCCACTTGAAGCAAAACCATCGCCAGATTTTGCAATAAGTCGACAACGGCCAGCTCACGGGTCACCGCGTTATCGCTCGCCAATGCAGGAACATCCCGGGCAAGTGCTTCTACCAGCAGGAGGAACCAGGCTGTGAGCATCACCGGCCCACGAAGATAGGGCAGCATGAAAATATTGAAAAACAGATTGGCCCCCTCCAGAAAAAGGTGCCACCGGCTTTCACGGTTGGACACGGTGTCGCGATCAGCCTGATGCACCAGCGAAAGCGCATTGATTTGATACAGATAAGGCAAAAGTTGGCCATTACCCAAATGCTGAGCCAGGTCACCACCAGCACCATTTACAGCCAGCGTCGCAGGTTCAGGCTTCTCAAACGCTGTCACCGGGAAGTCATCTTCAAGATTAAAACGCACGAAATGGGGCTCTTTAAAACCTCCGTTGTCGTACATCTTTCGGGCGCTATCGGTCAGCCAGGTCAGAACACTGGTTTGCAGTTCAGAGGGCGTCGCAATGGCCTCCATCAGTGCGGCACGAGAGGTAAACGCCAATAACGACTTTTCATACAGAGGTCGATACAACACATGCGGCCCTGCGTCGAGATTCAACGGCTCGATGATGAACATATTGCTCACCACATCTGGCTTGGCCTCAGCACTGCTCAGTAACGCCAAGGCACGAATCACGATGGTCTGGCCGTCAACTGAACGGTTGTAAGCTTCTGTCTCCATGAGTGCTGCCACATAACGTGCGCCCAAAGGCGTCATCCCGGCCTCCCCCTTGAGGCTCAGTTCGAGCGCTTGCAGCGGTAATTGCCACTTGAGCTGCCCAGAAAAGCGCTTTTCACGATCAGCGCTTAATACAGGGTCATCCAGCAAATAAGCCTTCAGTTTTTCAGGGTAGTTTTTACCAATATCGACCGCCTCAATCAGCCCGTTACGTTGGGTGATATAAGCAGCCGTGAACCATGCTGGCAGAGGTAGCCCTTGGCGGTGCTCTACCTTAATCATCTCGCCCTGGGGTTTACCCGAGAGATTTTTAAGGGCCAGCTCTGTCAGGGTCATTGTCACCCGCTCGGTCAAGCCCGACACATTGGTGCTGCCCGGCGCAAACGTTCCGGTCACCAGCAAGAATGTCAGCTCGACATCGTCCGGCTCGCAAGCCGCCAATGCTGCTGCGTGTTGAACCGGCTGTTCATAACGTTGCTGATCAAGCAAAAGCTGTTGCTTGAGCGAGTTCACAACAAAGCTGTGAATATCGGGAATATCGCTCAGATAGCTCAGGCCTTGAGCGCTTTTTTTCGCACTGGCCAGCGCCAGACTCCAGGAACGGTAGCGCGCTTGATCGGCGCCGGAAGCCTTTGTTAGCCACTGCGGGAGTTTAGAGTGCACGTGCCTCACGTCATCCGCGGAGGATGCTTTGGTGTTGAGAAAAAACCTTGAGGCATCGGTGATCTGCAAACAGGTCGCTTTAAGCGCTTCAAGACCGACAGTCGTGGGCAACTTCAACTGTGAAAGGTTGCTTATATGCTTGCCGAGGATAAACCCCGCTTGTGCATCAAAAGCGTCGCCGTCAATTTCATAACGTTTTGTGGTTATGGTATCGGCTACATAAAGTGCCTCGGCAAGGCGGGCCCTGGACTGCGTAGCCGACTCAACGGAACTGAATGTTTCGATGCCCCCATCTGGCAAGCACAGCATGACCAATGGCTGCGAGGCCTGCTCTTGAGGATAACGCACCAACAAAAGATGAGGCGCAACAAGACTCTCGGTCATACCCGGGCAAGTCAGCGTAGATTGCAGGTAATAGACGCGAGTGGCATGGTCACCGTAACGGCTGATCCTTTCTTCACTCTGTGCAAAATCGAGTACCTGGCGCACCGTCTCCAGCTCCGGGTCGCTCAGCGTGGTTGACTGCATGACCTTCATGCTCAGCGTATCTTTGAGAAGGTTACTGAGCCATCGCCAGCGGCTGACACCGCCCTCGACGCGCTCATTCCAATATCCGGTCAGCACGCTTTTAAATTCTATCGGCAGACGCCAGGGCAACTCTTTAATGAGCGCCTCGATGACTTTCATATCGACTTCATGCCCATCAGCAAGCTTGAGCCGATTGCCTTGATGATCCGCTAAAAAATAATACGTGTGAGGGTGAATGATTTCGCCGATTTCCAATACGGCGCCGCTGGCCAGATAGCCGATAACTCGATCAATCAACAGAGGCAACTCCCACCCCCCGCCCTCCCGAGGGGTAGCCAGGCGCGTGCTGGCCAGATCAACCGACAACGTCGGGTAGCGCTCATGAAGTGCAGTCAGCAACGTGCTGCGAACCAGGTTTTCAATACGTGGACGGCTGGAAAAATGTGCATAGACCGCCTGTTGGACAGGCGAGGACAGGGTTTGAATGGGGACAGCGGGGCGTGTAGGCGTCGACATGGACATTCCTTTATTGGCTAGGCGGTCACAGGACCATTCAGATATTTACCTCTGCAAGTGGTGATGAAAGGTGGTACCCCGTTAGCACCTGCTCGTAATCAAACGCTGACAGACCTAGGCCACAGGCTCCGGGCAGGCTAGTCTTGAGCGCTCTGATTGAGGACTTGAGATGACGACCCCTGCTTTTTCCACACGAACACCTCAGCAAGCGTTAGCGGCGATGCTCGACAGTTACGCGCCACAACGTGTCCTGGTGGTCGGCGCCAGCCAGTTCCCGGCATTGGAGGCCTATAAACAAGCCCATCCTGATGTTCATGTTGCCCAGACAATGCCCGGCGCACTGCCTGCCGACGTGGCGGCACAACGTTTCGACCTGGCCCTGGCAGTCGACTGTCTGGAGCACCTGTCCAAGCGCGAAGGCCTGGAGTTGCTGGGCGGGATTCGCAACTTGAACGCCAGCCGCATCGCCGTGCTGGCGGATCTCACAGCCTGTGACTGGAAAGAAACGGACTTTTTCGCTTTAGCCCTACAAAACAATGAGCGTTTTCAGCGTGACGAACAGATATTGACCCTCTTTACTTACGACTTACGCGAATACAAACAAGTACCCGACTGGCTCAACGCCAGGTTTTGGGCCAACCCGGAAAACTTTGGCAAGTACTGGTGGTAAGCCGATGAGTACATCTATTTGCCCGTGCGGCAGCGGCAATGTGCTAAGCGCCTGCTGCGGGACTTATCACGCCGGGCACCCGGCCCCTAGCGCCGAAACCCTGATGCGCTCGCGCTACAGCGCCTATGTGCTGGGGCTGATTGACTATCTGGTCGAGACCACGCTGCCTGTGCAGCAAGCCGGGCTCGATCGCCCGTCCATCGCGCAGTGGAGCGCTCAAAGCACCTGGTTGGGGCTGGACGTTGAAAGCAACGAGGTTTTCGGTGGTCAACCAGAGCATGCCTTTGTGACCTTTACCGCGCGTTGGCATGACGTCAATGGTGAGCACAGCCATCGGGAACGCTCGTCATTTGTGCAGAATGCAGGGCGTTGGTATTTCATCGACCCAACGGTGCCACTCAAGGTGGGGCGTAATGATGGTTGCCCTTGCGCCAGCGGGCAGAAGTTCAAAAAATGCTGCGCGGGTTTCTTCGGCCAATAAGCCGGGAGTAAAGAATGGATTCTAAAGCTCGCTTAAACAAAACCCTTGCGCTGGTGATGATCCTGGCGCTTTCAGGCTGCGCATCGTGGTTTGGCGCGGATGACAAAGACCCCCAGTTAAAGCTGGAGCGTGTCGAACTGGTCCGGGCCAAACTGCTGGAGCAGCGTTTCAAACTGTATTTCAGAATCGATAACCCGAACGACTCCACCCTCACCGTGCGCGGGCTGGTCTACACCCTTTATCTGGGCCCGGTAAAACTGGCTGAGGGTGAGTACAGCCGCTGGTTCAGTGTCGAGCCCAACAGCCATGCAGATCTGGTGGTGCCGGTGCGGACCAACCTGTGGCAACACATACGCCCGCTGATCAAATTGCTTGAGTCGCCCGACGAGCCGATCCCTTATCGGCTCGACGGTACGTTACAGACCGGCCTGTTCTTCGGTTACGACGTGCACGTGGTGCGTAAAGGCGAGATAATGCCCGGCGATTTTATTCCAGAGTGATTGAGTAATGACCCAGCAACCCCACGTTCATGGCCCAGACTGCAACCACGATCATGACCATCATGACCACGATCACGGCCATGTACACGGCCCGAACTGCGGCCACGCGCCACAAGAGCCGGTGCGCAACGCCTTGAAAGACGTTGGTCGTAACGATGCTTGCCCGTGTGGCAGCAGCAAAAAGTTCAAGAAGTGCCACGGCGCCTGATACTTCAGACCGCTCTGCCCGCGCCGCACCTGCCTTGAGCACGTGCGGCGTGTTTGTTTCAGGGGCTGCGTAAACCTTTTGTAACCAAGGGGCCATTGGGAGTAAAACAGGCGTTCGCAGAGATCCGCGACTGCTGTGTGAATCTTCCCTTCTGGAGCCCTTCATGATCGATCTTTATTACTGGACTACGCCAAACGGCCACAAAATCTCCCTGTTTCTTGAAGAAGCGGGCCTGGCGTACACGATTCACCCGGTCAATATCAGTAAAAACGAGCAGTTCGAACCCTCCTTCCTGAAGATCGCCCCAAACAACCGCATTCCGGCCATTGTCGACCACGAGCCGGCCGATGGCGGTGAACCGCTGTCGCTGTTCGAATCCGGCGCAATCTTGTTGTATCTCGCGGAAAAAACCGGTCAGTTTTTGCCTAAACACCTGCGTGGGCGGCAAGTCGCCTTGCAATGGCTGTTCTGGCAAATGGGTGGACTGGGGCCAATGGCCGGGCAAAACCATCATTTCAAGCGCCTGGCCGAGAAAATCCCTTATGCGCTCAAGCGCTACACCGACGAAACCGCTCGTCTGTACGGTGTGTTGAACAAGCAACTGGAAGGCCGTCAGTTTGTTGCGGGCGACGAATACAGCATTGCTGACATGGCGATTTACCCGTGGACCGTGTCACATGAGCTTCAAGGCCAAAACCTGGATGACTTCCCGGCGCTGAAAGTGTGGTTTGAGCGCATCAAAGCTCGCCCGGCGACCCAACGTGCGTACGCACTGGTAGACAAGATCAACCCGCCGAAATAGCCCCCTTATCTGCAGGTGCGGGCATGCTTGGCGATCGTTTAAAAAACCAAAAGATCGCGATGCAAACCCGCCCCCGCCAATAGCCCCGCACAGCGCCATAGATAGCACTTGCGCAGTGTCATCGGCCTCACTAACGTAGCGCCTTTCGATGACATTACCCCGCAGGAGCTTTGCCATGGCCTCGCCAGCCCTCACTCATTTTTTACCCCGGTTCGGCGTTGCCGCGGCGATGGTCAGCCTGCTGGGCTTGTCCGGTTGCCAACTTAACTCACTGTCCGGCGAGAGCCTGCTGCCGGCTTCCGGTATGCAGCCGCTAAAAGGTTTGGCGCAAAACGTCTCAGTGCGACGCAACAACCAAGGCATCCCGCTGATCGAAAGCAGCAGTTTCCATGATGCGCTGTTCACCTTGGGCTATGTCCACGCCGGTGACCGGATCAGCCAGATGGTGCGTCTGCGCTTGCTGGCCCAAGGCCGCTTGGCCGAGCTGGACGGCCCCGATGCGCTGGACAGCGACCGTTTGATGCGCAGCATTAACCTGAAAAAAAACGCTGACGAGCTGTATAAAAGCTCCTCGCCACGCCTCAAAAAGTTCTTTGAGGTCTATGCCCGCGGCGTCAACGCGTATCTGTTCCGCTACCGCGACAAGCTCCCTGCCGACCTCGCACAGGCGGGCTACAAAGCGGAGTACTGGAAACCCGAAGACTCGGCCCTGATTTTCAGCCTGTTGAACTTCTCGACCTCGGTCAACCTGCAAGAAGAGCTCAACACACTGGTACTGGCGCAAAAAGTCGGCGCCGGCCACCTCGCGTGGCTGACGCCGACCTACCCCAATGAACAACTGCCCACCGCTGAGGCCGAAAAACTCAACGGCCTGAATCTGGCCAGCCAGTTGCCGGGCTTGACAGGCGTCACTCAGGCGCTTGAGCGCGTAACCGCCCTCAATCTGCCTGGCGTCACGGCATCCAGCGACTGGGCCATTGGCCCGCAACGCAGCCGCAGCGGCAAAAGCCTGCTGGCCAACGATATTCACCAGCCCATTGGCGTTCCCTCGGCCTGGAGCTACGTGCAGATTCGCGCGCCTAAATACCAGGCGGCGGGCGCCTCGATTGCGGGCTTGCCAACACTGCTGGCCGGCTTCAACGGCAAGGTCGCGTGGGGCATGAGCATGGCCATGGGCGACAACCAGGACGTGTTCCTGGAAAAACTCAAGCGCCAGGGTAACAGCCTGTATTACCTGGCCGACGGTAAATGGCTACCCGCCTCGGTGCGCAACGAAACCTTTTTCGTCAAAGGTCAGCGCCCGATTCGCGAAGTCATTTACGAAACACGCCACGGCCCACTGCTGAACAGTGTGGTTGGCACGACCACGGCGCTGAACAGCAGCCTGGGGCTGGCCCTGCAAACCCCGGACTTCAAGGGCGACAAAACCCTGGATGCGTTCTTCGACCTGTCGCGTGCGCAAAACAGTGAAAGCGCATCAGATGCCAGTCGAGAGATCCGCGCGATTGCGCTGAACCTGCTGTACGCCGATGCCAACCATATCGGTTGGCAGGTCACCGGCCTGTACCCTAACCGCCGCGATGGTGTGGGCCTGTATCCGTCACCGGGCTGGGACAGCCGTTATGACTGGGACGGTTACGCTGACGCCATGCTCCACCCTTACGACCAAGATCCGGCGCAGGGCTGGCTGGGCACCGCTAACCAGCGCACGGCCGCTTACGGTTACGGCATGCAACTGTCCAATTCGTGGTTGTCGCCTGAGCGCAACGAACGCCTGGCCCAATTGGCAGGCAGCGGCAAACAGGATGCCCGCAGCATGATCGCCATGCAGTACGACCAGACCACCTTGTTTGCCGCCAAACTCAAGGCCATGTTCATCGCCCCGGGCATGGCCCAACCGCTGAAACACGCCATCGCCGCCTTGCCTGCTGCCGATCAGGCCAAGGCCAATGAAGCCCTGAGCCGATTGATGGCCTTTGACGGCAAGCTCAGCCCGACCTCGGCTGATGCGGCGCTGTACGAGCTGTTCTTGCAGGCGAGCACCCAGCAAATCTTCCTCGACAAACTCGGCCCGGAGTCCAGCGCCACCTGGAAGGCTTTTATTACCAACAGTAACTTGTCGTACTCGGCCCTCAGCGATCACTTGCTGGGGCGTGAGGACAGCCCGTTCTGGGATGACACTCGTACCCCACAAAAAGAAGACAAGCCGGCCATTCTGGCCCGTAGTCTGGCAGCCGCCATTACCACGGGCGACAGCCTGATGGGCAGCGACCACCGCGCATGGCAGTGGGGCAAACTGCACCATTACCTGTGGCGCAACAGCAACGGCCAAACCGTGCGCGGGCCCATTGCTGCGGGCGGCGATCACACCACCCTGAACACGGCGGCCTACCGCATTGGCAGCGACAGCTTTGCAACCACCGTGATTCCGGCCATGCGCATGATCGTCGACTTCGGCCAAAGCGAGCCGATGATGGGCCAGAACAGCACCGGGCAATCCAGCAATCCGGCCAGCCCGCATTACGCTGACGGCATTGATCCATGGCTCAAGGGGCAGTACATGCGCTTCCCGATGCAGCCGCAGAACTTTGACAGCGTGTACGGCAACACCCGCCTCACCTTGGTACCCAGCAAGTAAGCCGGGCTTAGGGCTTTGTAGAAGCTGGCGCAGGCTGCGATCTTTTGATCGGTAAAGATCACAGCCTGCGGCAGTTCCTACCCTAGAAGCCAATCAGATCTTAGTGCCTGCGCACTGTTTTGGATCACGCCTTTTTCAGCGCTCTTTTGTAGCGCACAGCCGCCGCTTTTTACTCCCTTCTCGGCTTTAAACACACCCTCAACCCCATGTGGTTCGGTTATTGCTTCGTCTATGACGTCGTTACGCTCCAGCAACCGGTTATTAGGGATTGAATAATGAAAAAAGCATTTCTGGCCCTTTCTGCACTGACTTTATGCATGGCTGCGGGTTCTGTTCTGGCCAAAGACTACAAAGAGCTGCGCTTCGGCGTTGACCCGTCTTATGCACCCTTTGAGTCCAAGGCCGCCGACGGCAGCCTGGTGGGTTTTGATATCGACTTGGGCAACGCCATTTGCGCCGAGCTGAAAGTGAAGTGCAAATGGGTCGAATCCGACTTCGACGGCATGGTGCCCGGGCTTAAAGCCAACAAATTCGACGGTGTCATCTCGTCAATGACCGTGACCCCGGCCCGCGAAAAAGTCATCGACTTCTCTAACGAGCTGTTCTCCGGCCCGACATCGCTGGTGTACAAAAAAGGCTCCGGGTTAAGCGCTGATACCGCCTCGCTCAAAGGCAAAACCGTGGGCTACGAACAAGGCACTATCCAGGAAGCCTACGCCAAAGCGGTGCTGGATAAAGCCGGGGTCAAAACTCAGGCCTATGCCAACCAGGACCAAGTCTATGCCGACCTGATTTCCGGCCGTCTCGATGCCTCGGTGCAAGACATGCTTCAAGCCGAACTGGGCTTTCTGAAATCGCCGCAAGGTGCCGGTTACGAAATCAGCGCAGCCATTGACGACCCTCTGCTGCCGTCTAAAACTGCGGTGGGTATCAAGAAAGGTAACCAAGCGCTACAAACCCTGCTGAACAAAGGTATCAAAGCGTTACACGACGATGGCACCTACGCCAAAATCCAGCAAAAACACTTCGGCGACTTGAATCTCTACAGCGGCAAATAACGCGCTAGCACCCATGCGCGCGTGGGTGCCTTTTTCAACGCCTTGGGCTCGACTGTCATGTTTGAAAATCTCGTACAGAACCTTGGACTGTCTGCCCTCAGCTTGCAGGGGTTCGGCCCCCTGCTGCTGGAAGGCACCTGGATGACCATCAAGTTATCGGTCCTGTCGCTGGCCGTGAGCGTGTTGCTCGGCCTGCTTGGCGCCAGCGCCAAACTCTCCAGCCTGAGGCTGTTGCGCCTGCCGGCCCAGCTCTACACCACCCTGATTCGCGGCGTACCTGACCTGGTACTGATGCTGCTGATTTTTTATAGCCTGCAAACCTGGCTGACCAGCCTGACAGATGCCATGGATTGGGATTACATCGAGATCAACCCGTTCAGCGCAGGCGTGATCACGCTGGGGTTTATCTATGGCGCGTATTTCACCGAGACCTTTCGGGGCGCGATTCTCTCGGTGCCCCGTGGCCAGGTCGAAGCCGCCACCGCCTACGGCCTGAAACGCTGGCAACGCTTTCGCTTTGTGGTCTTTCCGCAAATGATGCGTTTCGCCCTGCCAGGCATTGGCAATAACTGGATGGTGATGCTCAAGGCCACAGCCCTGGTGTCGATCATTGGCTTGGCCGATCTGGTCAAGGCGGCCCAGGATGCGGGTAAAAGCACCTATGAGCTGTTTTACTTTTTGGTGATTGCTGCACTCATCTATCTGGCAATCACCAGCGCCTCGAATGTGGTTTTGCGGCGGCTGGAACGCCGTTATGCCCTGGGCTGCCGGGAGGCCGTACGATGATCGAGTTGTTGCAGGAGTACTGGCGGCCGTTTCTGTACAGCGACGGTAGTCAAATCACCGGGCTGGCAATGACGCTGTGGCTGTTGAGCGCCGCACTGATCATCGGCTTTGTACTGTCTATCCCGCTGTCTATCGCCAGGGTTTCATCCAGACGCTGGATCCGTTGGCCCGTGCAGTTCTACACCTATGTGTTTCGCGGGACACCGCTGTATATACAGTTGCTGATTTGCTACACCGGGATCTACAGCATCGCTGCCGTTCGCGCCCAACCGTTGCTCAATGAGTTCTTCCGTGATGCCATGAACTGCACGGTGCTGGCCTTCGCCCTCAACACCTGCGCCTACACCACGGAGATTTTCGCCGGCGCCATTCGCAGCATGGCCCACGGCGAAATTGAAGCGGCCAAAGCCTACGGCCTCAGTGGCTGGAAGCTTTATGCCTACGTCATCATGCCCTCGGCCTTACGCCGCTCGTTGCCGTTTTACAGCAATGAGGTGATCCTGATGCTGCATTCGACCACCGTGGCTTTTACTGCAACGATCCCTGACGTGTTGAAAGTCGCAAGGGACGCTAACTCAGCGACCTTCTTGACCTTCCAGTCGTTCGGCATCGCCGCCATCATCTATTTGTGCGTGACCTTTATTTTGGTCGGTTTGTTTCGACTGGCGGAACGCCGCTGGTTGGCTTTCCTCGGCCCTGCTCACTAGGACTCAACCATGGCGCAACATCAAACCCATCCTTTGCTGGCCCCCGTTCCAGGCACCGAGAGGCAGATTCACAGCTTCCACTACGGCCCGGCCAAGCCACAGGGCAAGATCTACATTCAAGCCTCACTGCATGCCGATGAACTGCCCGGCATGCTGGTGGCCTGGCATCTGAAAAAACACTTGGCAGAGCTGGAAAGCGCCGGCCGCCTGCGCAGCGAAATTGTGGTGGTGCCCGTGGCCAACCCGATCGGGCTGGAACAAGTGGTCATGGACATCCCGCTGGGGCGTTATGAGCTGGAAAGCGGGCAGAACTTCAACCGCAATTTTCTGGACTTGAGCCAGCAGATCGGTGATGAAATCGAAGGGCTGTTGACCCGCGACCCTGAGCAAAACCGGCAGATCATCCGCCAGCACCTGCGCAAGGCGCTGGCCGCACAGGTGCCGGCAACCCAGCTGCAATCCCAGCGTCTGACCTTGCAAACCCTGGCGTGCGATGCGGATGTGGTACTGGACCTGCACTGCGACTTTGAAGCCGTGCCTCACCTGTACACCACCCCTGAGGCCTGGTCGCAGGTTGAGCCGTTGGCGCGCTACCTCGCAGCCCAAGCCAGCCTGCTGGCAACGGACTCGGGCGGCCTGTCGTTTGATGAGTGCTTCACCCTGCTGTGGTGGACGTTGCAACAGCGGTTTGAGGGCAGCTTTGAGATTCCACAGGGCAGTTTCTCTGTGACCGTGGAGTTGCGCGGCCAAGGTGACGTCAGCCACGCCCTCGCCGAGCAGGATTGCCAGGCGCTGATTGATTACCTGATCACGCTCGGCGCGATTGAAGGCCAAGCCAGCCGTTTGCCTGAGTTGCTGTACCCCGCCACCCCGCTGGCCGGTGTCGAGCCCGTCACCTCAACGGCGGGTGGCGTGCTGGTGTTTCACGTCAAACCCGGCGATTACCTGAGCGCCGGTCAATTGGTGGCGGACGTCATCGACCCTGTCAGCGACCGGCTCACCCCGGTTTACACCACCCGCGAAGGCCTGGTTTACGCCCGCTCGGTAAGGCGCATGGCCACCGCGGGCATGGTGATAGCCCATGTCGCGGGGCGTGAAGCCTATCGCAGCGGCTACCTACTCTCTGCTTGAGGTGTGCATGTACAAACTCAGCGTCGACGGCTTGCACAAACGTTATGGCGACAACGAAGTGCTCAAGGGTGTGTCGCTCAAGGCGAAAACCGGGGACGTCATTTGCCTGATTGGCGCTAGCGGCTCGGGCAAGAGCACCTTTTTGCGCTGCATCAACTTTCTCGAAACACCCAACGATGGCGCCATCAGCCTTGATGGAAAGTTGATTCGCATGATCAGCGACAAAAACGGCATGCGGGTTGCTGACGATGCTGAGTTGCAACGCCTGCGTACCCGCCTGGCCATGGTGTTTCAGCACTTCAACCTGTGGAGCCACATGACCGTGCTGGAGAACATTACCCTGGCACCGCATCGGGTGCTGGGGGTCAGTAAAAAAGACGCCGAAGAGCGCGCAAGACGTTATCTGGACAAAGTCGGCTTGCCTTCCAGAGTGGCCGATCAGTACCCGGCCTTTCTCTCGGGCGGCCAGCAGCAGCGTGTTGCCATTGCCAGGGCATTGGCGATGGAACCCGAAGTGATGCTGTTCGATGAGCCAACCTCGGCACTGGACCCGGAGTTGGTGGGTGAAGTCTTGAGGGTGATTCAGGGGCTGGCCGAAGAGGGCCGGACCATGATCATGGTCACCCACGAAATGAACTTCGCCCGCAAAGTGGCGAGTCAAGTGGTGTTCCTTCACCAGGGATTGATTGAGGAACAAGGTCCGCCAAGTGACGTACTGGACAACCCTCAAAGCGAGCGCTTGCGCCAGTTTTTGAGCGGCAACTTGAAGTAGCGCCTGTTCATGTAGCTGCTGACAATGCAGCAGCTACAGACGGTTGATCACGCGACTGGGGCAGGCGGAGCTTCATCCGGCAGTGTGGGCACGCCAGGTTCGGTGGGTTGCGGGGTGTCTGGGTCAGGCTGGCCGGGAATGCCACCTGCATGCAACTGGGGATACGCGAGTAGCGACCAGGCCAATAATCCAACCTGATTGGGCTCAAGGTTTGCCAGTTTGGCGCGGATACTCGGATCGATCTTCATGGGGCACTCCTGAGCGATGTCCGGTTCGCTGAGGTGCGAAACCGGAATACAGTCAATAGAGTGCTTTTTCGCTCAGAAATTCCTGCTGTTCGTCAGGTACGTGGCAAAGTCACACCACGCTGGCCTTGGTACTTGCCGCCACGATCCTTGTACGACACTTCACATTCTTCATCGGATTCGAAGAACAGCATCTGCGCCACACCTTCGTTTGCGTAGATTTTGGCAGGCAGCGTGGTGGTGTTCGAGAACTCCAGCGTTACGTGGCCTTCCCACTCTGGCTCAAGCGGCGTCACGTTAACGATGATGCCACAACGTGCGTAGGTGCTTTTACCCAGGCAAATGGTCAGCACATTGCGTGGAATACGGAAGTATTCAACGGTGCGCGCCAGGGCGAAGGAGTTGGGCGGGATGATGCACACATCGCTGGTGACATCGACAAAGCTGCCTTCATCGAAGTTTTTCGGATCAACGGTGGCCGAATTGATGTTGGTGAACACCTTGAATTCATTGGCACAGCGCACGTCATAACCGTAGCTCGACACGCCGTAAGAAATCAGACGATCAGCCCCTTCGCCGCGCACCTGACGCTCAACGAAAGGTTCGATCATGCCGTGCTCTTGCGCCATGCGGCGAATCCACTTGTCTGATTTGATGCTCATGGCGGGGGTGTCCTGAATAGCGAGGTGGAAAAATTCTGTTCGGCATCTTACCGGGGCCGGGGTTTCGGTTCAAAGGCTGGGGGGAAATTCTTGAAAATAGCTGTAGGCGCACTGAATACAGGCTGTACGGGCAACCATCAGTCACGTTTTTCGAGAAACCTTCGCAAAGACCCTTTGCACGTTCCGGAAAAAGGGGTAAGGTGGCGCCACTGTGCTGCTTGTGTCACTGAGAATCTCTACACGATATGTTGAATTTCGATCCAACCATCTCCAAGAATTTTTCCTGCTCTTTGCACTCAGTCTCGGCCAGGGCTCTTCCTGCGTCGCAGTTATCTTTGTTCAAGGAGTTACACCATGTCTAATCGCCAAACTGGTACCGTTAAGTGGTTCAACGATGAAAAAGGCTTCGGCTTCATCACTCCACAATCCGGTGACGACCTGTTTGTTCACTTCAAAGCAATCCAATCCGACGGCTTCAAGAGCCTGAAAGAAGGCCAACAGGTTTCTTTCATCGCTACTCGCGGTCAGAAAGGCATGCAAGCTGAGGAAGTTCAAGTTATCTAACTTGTACTGATTCAGTAAAAAACCCCGCCCTTAAAAGCGGGGTTTTTTTATGCCTGTCGTTTAAAGACCTTGTAGGAGCGAGCTTGCCTCGCGATCTTTTGGTCTTTTAAAAAGATCGCGAGGCAAGCTCTCTCCTACAAGAGGGCGGTGTTTTCTAAAACGA
>NZ_JBEOPQ010000019.1:0-76513 GCF_040310285.1 Pseudomonas sp. HY2-MNA-CIBAN-0224
GTAGTTCAGTCGGTTAGAATACCGGCCTGTCACGCCGGGGGTCGCGGGTTCGAGTCCCGTCCGCTGCGCCATATTCGCCTCAGAGCCCTTGAACTCTCTGAAGCTACAAAGAAAGCGACCTTAGGGTCGCTTTTTTTATGCCTGCGATTCCTTCGCACCTGTACCTCGTCAGCGACTACCCGCAATCAAACCGCGCGCGAAAAACGCGATCTGATGCACAATACGCCCCGTACCGTTTTCCTCAGGATCGTTAATGCCCATGTCCTTCTCCTTGCGTACCGCGGTAGTTGCCTTGTGTCTGGCCGGCCTCGCAGGTTGTTCATCGAATAAGCCGACGATTTACGATCATGAAAGCTTCGATGACTCAGGCACGTTCTCGCGCAATTACCCGGTGAGTGACAAGGTCTCTTGCGAAGCCGCGCGCCGTGCATTGCTGAGCCAGGGCTATATCATCACCAGCAACGATCCGAAAATGATCAGCGGCCACAAGAGCTTCCAGCAAAGTGGCGAAAGCCATCTGGAAATCAGCTTTAACGTGGTGTGTGCTGACGACGGTGGCTCGGCGCACCACGCGACCATGTTCGCCAACGCCTTGCTCGACCGCTATGCCCTGAAAAAGGTGAATAACTCGGCCAGCCTCGGGGTGGGTGTGCTGGGGTCTGTGTCGATGCCGATCGGCTCGTCCGACGACTCAATGGTCAAGGTGGCCAGTGAAACCGTGTCGTCCCCGGATTTCTATGACCGCTATTTCTCGTTGGTTGAAGCGTTCTTGCCCAAGGATGCGAAAAAAGTGACGCCAACCGATGACAAACCCAAGGCTGAGCTGGGTGTGCCTGAAGCCGCTGTAAAGCCGCAGGCCGTGCCAGTGGCACCTGTGGCACCGGCAGTGGCTCCGACAGCTTCTGCCACGCCTGCGGCCCCTGAGCCTGCGCCAACGCCCGTTGCCGAGCCTGCGGTAGAAGCCACAAGCTCCAAGCCCGTGGCGCCGCCAGCAGACTTGCAGCCGATCGTGCCGATTGAAACGCCAGTCACTCCGGCGCCTGTGGCTCCAATAACGCCTGCGGCCCCGGCAGCGGCAACTCCGCCAGCCGCAGAGAAATCTGTTGAAACACCTTCAGAGAAAACCGCTGAACCGGCTGCCCCGGCGTCAACGTCCCCGGTTACGCCGCCAGCCGAGTCGGCAAAGCCTGCTGTACCCGCCGTGCTAGAGCCTGCGTCGGCAGAATAAAGGGTTGCACAAAATTTCTGAGGTCTGCTACGTTTAAAGTCAGTGCTGGACAGGCCCGCGAAGGTGTCATTTAACCTTCATGCGCGCGCCTTAAGCTCAACCAGCGCCACTCAGGCATGACGTGAACCAACAGGCTTTAAAGAGGATGCAACCATGGACGACTATCAAGAAGAACTGCTCGAGTACCAGGCCTCGGAGTTGGACTCCCCAGAGTCTGCTGACGACGCGACTGAGCTTTGAATCAGGCCAATTGACGCTGGCGACGACGGAACTCTCCTGGAGTCTCCGCGTTCCAGCGCTTGAAAGCCCTCTGAAACGCCTCGGCTGAGGCAAACCCCAACAAATAGGCAATCTCGCCAAAGGCCAGTTCCGTGTCACGGATATAGGTCATCGCCAGATCCCGCCGCGTGTCATTCAAAATCGCGCGAAATTGCGTGCCTTCTTCTGCCAGCTTGCGACGTAAGGTCCAGGTCGGTAGCTTCAAACGTGCTGCCACTTCTTCCAGATCCGGTTCCCGGCCACCATTGAGCAAAGGCCCCAACAATTGCGTGATGCGTTCGCGCAGGCTGCGGGTGCGGGTCAGGTGTTCCAGTTCGCGCTCACACACCTGCAACAGGCTTGCCCAGGTGCTCGGGCAGTGCACGGGGTTGCGAAGATCCAGGGTCGCGTGGCTCAGGCGGATCTGATTGGTCTCGGCACGAAAGTTCACCGTTGCCTCGCTCAATGAGCGGTAGTGCTCGGCGTATTCCGGCTCGCTGAACTCAATATCAACCTGCTCGCAGCGCAAAGCTTGATTGGCCACCGACGACAACTGTTGCAGCCAGCCCGCGATGATCGAGTCCACCACAAAGCGGTTATAGGCGTTGTACGGGCTGATGGAGTAAAACCGCAGCCAGGCGCCCTGAGCATCTTCGTGCAGGCTCGACTGGCCGCGATAGTTGGAGCCGTACAACGGCTCAAAACGGGTGAGGGTACGGGCCGCTTCACGCACCGTCGGGGCCTGGGCCGCAGTGACCCCGGCCAGCCCGGCTTGGGGTAAGCGGCTCAATTGGCCCATGCGCAAGCCCAGTGCCGGGTCGCCGGTGAGTGCGATCGCGGCATGCCCCAGACGCATGTAACGCGGGATCGACAAGCGCGCCGAAGGCTGCGCCAATCGGGCCGGGTCGAGCCCGTATTGATCCAGCAGCGGCTGCGGGTCATGCCCGTGGCTGCGAATGGCCTCGGCCAAAGAATCGACAAAACCGACAGAAAGGTCACCCAAACGCATCGGCAGCGGTTTCATGGTCTTACAGCCACACGTTCAACAAGCGGGCACCATCGCCGGTGTTATTGGCGCTGGTCTGACCCTCGCGGCTGATAAAGCCGTGCCCGGAGCTGCGCTTGTCCCAGAATTTGCCGCGCAGAAACACCGTAACGCCCGCTTCGGCCGTGCTGCTGGGCACGCTGCTGATTAGCGTCAGGCGATGCCAGGCTTCACCTTCGGACACTTCACCGGGCTTGAGGCTGATCTCGCTAGGGGTCAACACACTTTTGTAGCCGCCCCACGGTTGTTCCCACGTGTTTTTACCCATGATGAACGCCGGCACGGCGATCATTTGCGCGCCGTGCTCGTTCAGGGTTCGGTAGTGCTCGGGGTACCAGCTGTCACTGCCGATCAAAATACCCAGGCGCCCGGCGGGAGTGTCGACCACATTCAACTGATGATCGGGGCTTGGCTGGATATAGCTCTGCTCTTCGTAGGTCGGCAGCAACTGACGCTGCGGTGTCCCCAGCGGCGCGCCATCACGGCCAAACACCACGCTGCTGTTGTACAGCGGGCCATTGCCCGGCACCAGCTTGCCGTCCTCAATGCGCGGGTCGGGCAGGGCGATGCTGCCAGCCACCAGTGTCACGCCAAATTCTTTGGCCAGGCCGCCAAACAGGCTCTGGTAATCGCGCGCCATCGAACGGGCCTTCATGCGCAGATGCGCATCGTTGGTCCGGCTGTCGCCATCTGCGCGCAGCCAGGCATTGGCAAAGGCCAACGGGTGGCTGAGCACCAGCATGTGCATGGCTTCATTCAAATTGGCGGCCTGGTACAGCTCGTTCTTCTCACCCTCAAACACCAGCCAACTGCCGATGTGCTCAGGCAGCACCACCACGGTTTTATCGTTGAGCAGCCCGTCATTGCGCGCGCTGTTCAAGTACGCCGCGAGCTTCAAGCGCACCAGGTCCAGGCTTTGAAAGTCGCGCGGTGACAGGTCGGGCTCGATGCCCAGCAAATTGCCACGGCCCTGATCAACGCCCTCGTTGATGGCCAACTCTACCCGCAGATCAGACAAGTAATGACTGGCCGGGCGCTGTCCGGTCCAGTATCCGTAGCCTGCGCCAGCGGCGACCAGGGCGGTCAATAAGGTACAAGTAAATAATTTACGCATGAGAACGAAAGCGGTAACCGTGTGCAGAATTCGTCGACTAGGGTAGGTCGCTCAGCCCGGCTTGCCAAGGGGGGCTGCGCATTAAGGTTAGGAGTTTGTCATTTTGGGTCATTGAGCGGGCCCGGGAGTGTCTTTACTGTGCCAGACACAACCGACGAGGGCCAAAGAGCACCTCGCTTTCCGTGATTTAGCCTGTAACGGAGCATCCCTGATGACCGCCTCCCACTACCCCCATTTGCTCGCCCCGCTTGATCTGGGCTTTACCACCTTGCGTAACCGCACCCTGATGGGCTCGATGCACACCGGCCTTGAAGAGCAGCCGGGCGGGTTTGAGCGCATGGCCGCCTATTTTGCCGAGCGGGCCAAAGGGGGCGTCGGCCTGATGGTCACCGGCGGTATTGCGCCCAACGATGAGGGCGGGGTGTACAGTGGGGCGGCCAAGCTGAGCACGGCTGAAGAAGCTGAGAAACATGTGGTCGTGACCCAGGCTGTGCACGCCGAAGGCGGCAAGATCTGCCTGCAGATCCTTCACGCCGGGCGCTACGCCTATAGCCCGCGACAAGTTGCGCCGAGCGCCATTCAGGCGCCGATCAACCCGTTTACGCCCAAAGAGCTGGATGAAGCGGGCATCGAGAAGCAAATCAGCGATTTCGTGACCTGCGCCCAACTGGCGCAAAGTGCCGGGTATGACGGCGTTGAGATCATGGGCTCCGAAGGTTATTTGATTAACCAGTTCCTCGCCGCCCAGACCAACCATCGCACCGACCGCTGGGGCGGCAGCTACGAAAACCGCATGCGCCTGGCGCTTGAAATCGTGCGCCGCACCCGTGAAGCGGTAGGGCCGAACTTCATCATCATTTATCGCCTGTCGATGCTCGATCTGGTGGCCGGTGGCAGCGATTGGGAAGAAATCGTGCAACTGGCCAAGGCCGTGGAGCAGGCTGGCGTGACCCTGATCAACACCGGGATCGGCTGGCACGAAGCGCGCATTCCGACCATCGCCACCAAAGTGCCGCGCGGCGCGTTCAGCAAAGTCACCGCCAAGCTGCGGGGTTCGGTCAGCGTGCCGCTGATCACCACCAACCGCATCAACACGCCCGAAATCGCCGAGCAGATCCTCGCCGAAGGGGATGCCGACATGGTCTCCATGGCGCGCCCGTTTCTGGCCGACCCGGAGTTCGTCAACAAAGCCGCCGCCGGTCGCAGCGACGAAATCAACACCTGCATTGGCTGTAATCAGGCGTGTCTGGACCACACCTTCGGCGGCAAGCTGACCAGTTGCCTGGTCAACCCGCGGGCCTGCCACGAAACCGAACTCAACTACCTGCCGGCCATTGCCGTGAAGAAAATCGCCGTGGTCGGTGCCGGGCCTGCGGGGCTCTCGGCGGCCACCGTAGCCGCTGAACGCGGCCATCAGGTCACGCTGTTTGACTCGGCCAGTGAAATCGGTGGCCAGTTCAATGTGGCCAAACGTGTGCCGGGCAAAGAGGAGTTCTACGAAACCCTGCGTTACTTCTCGCACAAACTGCGCACCACCGGCGTTGAGCTGCGGCTCAATACCCGCGTGGATGTGCAGCAACTGGTGGCGGGCGAATTTGACGAAGTCATCCTGGCCACCGGCATTGCCCCGCGTACCCCGGCGATTCCCGGGATCGACCACCCTAAAGTGCTCAGCTACCTGGACGTGATTCTGCAGCGCAAGCCGGTGGGTGCCAGCGTCGCAGTGATCGGTGCGGGCGGTATTGGCTTTGACGTGTCCGAGTTCCTGGTGCAAGAGGGCGAGGCCACCAGCCAGAACCGTGAAGCGTTCTGGCGCGAGTGGGGCATTGATAGCCGTCTTGAGGCACGCGGCGGTGTGGCCGGGATCAAACCCGGGGTACATGCCCCGGCGCGTCAGGTGTACCTGTTGCAGCGCAAAGCCAGCAAAGTGGGCGACGGCCTGGGCAAAACCACGGGCTGGATCCACCGTGCCGGGTTGAAGAACAAACACGTGCAAATGCTCAACAGCGTGGAGTACCTGAGCATCGACAACGATGGTCTGCACATCCGTATTGGTGAAGGCGAGTCGCAGGTGCTGCCCGTCGACAACATTGTGATTTGCGCCGGGCAAGACCCTTTGCGCGAACTGCAGGATGGCCTGCTGGCTGCCGGGCAGAGCGTGCACTTGATCGGTGGCGCCGACGTGGCCGCCGAGCTGGATGCCAAACGCGCGATCAACCAGGGCTCGCGGCTGGCGGCACAGCTGTAAACCCCTCTTAGCCTCGCGATCATTTTGATGTTCATGATCAAAAGATCGCGAGGCAAGCTCGCTCCTACGGGTGCTTGGGGCGTGCGTCCAGGGTCATGTGTTCGGCCAGAAAATCGACGAAAACGCGCAACTTCGGCAGCAAATGGCGGCTGCTGGGCCACAGCACCGAAAATCGCCCGTGTGCGCTGATGTGATCGGCCAGCACGGCGACCAACTGCTGGCTCTGCAACGCCTGACGTACGGCAAAGTCGGGCACGTAAGCCAGGCCAAAACCGCCCGTAGCGGCGCTGATCAATGCTTCCAGATTGTTGAACACCAGCGGGGTTGAGCGCTTCCACAGGCTGTCGTCCTCGTCGCCGGTGAAGGCCCATTCCTGCAACTGGCCATTGCTGGGGAACCGGTAGCGCAGGCACACGTGCTGCTTCAAGTCGTGGGGCGTCTGCGGTACGCCCTGGCGGGCAAAATAGTCCGGTGCGCCGACCAGCACAAAGTGGAAGGTGCCCAGCGGCTTGCTCTTGAGCCGCGAGTCGGCAAAGTCGCCGCTGCGGATCACCGCGTCCATGCCTTCGCCAATCACATCGACCATGCGGTCGCTGAAGTCCATGTCCAGCTCGATCTCGGGGTAGCGCCGGGTGAATTCGCCGAGTATTGGCAGCAACATGCGGTAGCCAATCGCGGGCAGGCTCACGCGCAAGCGACCGCGTGGCGCATCCCGCGATGAGTGCAGTTCGGCCTCGGCTTCTTCCAGTTCATCGAGGATCTTGCTGCAACGCTCAAAGAACAGCGTGCCGCCTTCGGTCAGGCTCAAGCGCCGGGTGCTGCGATTGAACAGGCGCACGCCGAGCCCGTCTTCCAGGCGCGCCACGCTCTTGCCAACGGCTGAAGCCGAAATCCCCAGCCGCTCAGCTGCGGCCACGTAACTGCCCAGTCTGGCGGCAATCACGAACGCATTCAGACCACTCAAGCTTTCCATGTGCTGCCTTTATTAAGGAGTTTTGGTTGGGTTAGAGCGGATTTATAGCCTGTTTTTCTCCGATTGGATCGCTTTTATCCTCGTTGAACCTTCTTTTGCTGGGCCGTCTGGCCGGAGCGTTACCCATGAGTCTTGATCGCACATCCAGCGTGTCCGCTGGCTGGACCTTGCTCGCCGTCTGCACGGCGGCGCTGATTCTGCCGCTGAGTTTTTCCGGTGGTGCGCTGGCCACCCCGGCCATTGGCCTCGATCTGGGCGCCGGGCCGCTGGCGCTGACCTGGATCACCAACGCCTTTATGTTGAGTTTTGGCAGCCTGTTGATGGCCGCCGGCACCCTGGCGGACCGCTATGGGCGCAAACGCATGTTTGTCTCGGGCGTTGGCGTGTTTGTCCTGGCGTCGTTGGCCCTGGGCTTGGCGCCGAACATTGTCTGGCTGGACGGGCTGCGCGCGTTACAAGGTGTAGGCGCCGCCGCTGCCTTGGCGGGCGGCAGTGCGGCCTTGGCCAATACCTTCGAAGGACGTAGTCAGACCAAGGCATTCAGCCTGCTGGGCACCAGCTTTGGCGTCGGCCTGGCGCTGGGGCCGATTCTGGCCGGGGTGCTGATCGAGCATATCGGCTGGCGCGCGGTGTTTGTCTCAGGCGCGTTAATCGGCGGGCTGGCATTGCTGATGGCGATCCCGATGATGCACGAGTCCAAAGACCCGCACGCCAGCAAGCTGGACGGTAAAGGCACCGTGAGTTTTACCGCCGCACTGGTGCTGTTTACCTGGGGCATATTGCTGGTGCCGAGCACCGGCTGGAACAGCACGCCGGTGATCGGCATGTTGCTTGGGGCGCTGGTGTGCGTATTGGCGTTTGTGCGGATTGAACGCCGAGTGGCGCGGCCCATGCTCGACCTGTCACTGTTCCGCTACCCGCGTTTTGTCGGCGTGCAATTGCTCCCAGTGGCCACCTGTTTTTGTTTTGTGGTGCTGCTGGTGTTGCTGCCCGTCCGTTTGATTGGCATCGAAGGGCGCAGTGCAACCGACACCGGGTTGCTGATGATTGCCTTGTCGGCGCCGATGCTGATCGTGCCCTATCTGGCAGGCGTGTTGACCCACTGGGCCTCGGCGCGGGTGTTGTCGGCAGCGGGTTTGTTGATCGCGGCGGCCGGGTTGTTGCTGCTGAGCCGGGTGGGGATCAATCAGCCGACCTTCGAGTGGGTTGTCCCGCTGCTGGTGATCGGCATCGGTACGGGGTTGCCGTGGGGTTTGATGGACGGGTTGTCGGTGAGCGTGGTGCCTAAGGAACGTGCGGGCATGGCGACAGGTATCTTCGGCACCACCCGTGTTGCGGGCGAGGGGATCTCGCTGGCGATTGTCAGTGCGCTGCTGGCGGTATTGATTCAACGCCATTTGCCCAGCCAAAGCGCAGGAGCGGCGCAGTACCTGGCAACGGGCGACTTGAGCCAGGCCGCGGGTGTGGCCCAAGGGCTGGAACAGGCCGTGCTGGGCGCGACCTACCTGCAAGCGTTCCAGGTGCTGCTTTACGGGCTGGCGGCCCTGACCGTGGCAGTTGCCCTGCTGATCCTGTGGTTTTTGCGCGAAAGCCCCGTAGTCGCTGCCGCAGGCTGCGAAGGAGTGCGAAGCACTCCGTTTCCTTGAAGTCCTCGCGGACTTCATCGCAGCCTGCGGCAGCGACTACAGAGGATCAATGCACGATCTGCGCAAGGAAGGCTTTGGCCCTCGGGCTTTTTGGGGCGTTGAAGAAGTCTTCGGGCGGGGAGTCTTCGATGATCATGCCGCTATCGAGAAACAACACCCGCTCGGCCACTTGCCGGGCAAAGCCCATTTCGTGGGTCACGCACAACATGGTCATGCCGCTACCTGCCAGTTTGACCATCACGTCCAGCACTTCGCTGACCATTTCCGGGTCCAGGGCCGAGGTCGGTTCATCAAACAACATGATCTTGGGCTCCATACACAGCGCCCGGGCAATCGCCACGCGCTGTTGCTGGCCACCGGAGAGCTGGCTCGGGTATTTGTCGGCCTGGCTGGCAATGCCGACTTTTTCCAGAAAGTGCTGGGCCAGTTCCACGGCTTTTTTGCGCGGCAGTCCGCGTACCGACATCGGCGCCAGAATGCAGTTGTCGAGCACGCTCATGTGCGGGAACAGGTTGAAGTGCTGGAACACCATGCCGATTTCGCTGCGCACTTTGGCCGCTTCACGGCTGGGCTGTGACAGGTCGGTGCTGTTGACCAGGATTTGGCCTTTTTCAGCGATTTCGAGGCGGTTGATGCAGCGGATCAAGGTCGATTTGCCTGACCCGGACGGGCCGCACAGGACGATACGCTCGCCTTCGTGCACTTTCAGGTCGATGCCTTTGAGTACATGGAACGCGCTGTAGTACTTGTTCAGGCCCGAGATATCCACCACCACCTTGCGGGTGTCAGTCGATGGCGACACGGGGTTATGAACGTAAGCAGAATGAGCTTGCATAGTGTGTCTCCAACGATCAGTTAAAGCGCTCGGCGCTGTAGGGAGTCGGGTCGGTAAAAGGCGTTTCGCCGGTCATCATTTCTGCCAGCAGGCGCCCGCTGACCGGGCCCAGGGTGAGGCCGTGGTGGGCATGTCCAAAGTTGAACCACAAGCCTTTGTGCCGACTGGCCGGGCCGATCACCGGGCACATGTCCGGCAGGCACGGGCGGCGCCCCAGCCACGGCTCGGCATCGACACGCGGGCCGAGCGGATACAGGCGTTGGGCGCGTTCTTCACAGCGGCGCAGCTGGATTTCATTGATCGGGTCATCGCTGTCGGCAAATTCGATGCCGGTGGTCAGGCGAATACCACCAACCATGGGCGCCAACACGTAACCGCCGATTGAATCGAGGATTGGGTGCTGCATGGTGTGGCCGTCTTTGGCGGCGTAGTGCATGTGGTAGCCACGCTTGATCGCCAAGGGGATGCGATAGCCCAGCGGCTCGAAAATCCCTCGGGCCTGCGGGCCCAGTGCAACCACCACTTCATTGGCCACGATCAGGCCTTTTTGGCTGTCGACCTGCCATTGTCCGGCGGTCGCCCGCAAGCTGTTGGCGTCGCCGATCACAAAGCGGCCGCCGCGCTGGACAAACAGTTCGGCGTAACCGCGGGTCAAGCCGCCGGGGTCGCTGACAGTCTTGGGGTCGAGCCAGTGAATGCCGCCCAGCACGTCGCTGTGCAGGCCCGGTTCAAGGGCATGCACTTGTTGCTTGTCGAGTACGCGGTAGTTGAGCTTGAACCGGCCCAAGGCCGCCGCGTCACGCTGGGCTTTGTCGAAATCTGCCGGGGTGCGGTACACCTCGACCCAGCCGCTGTCCTGAATCAGCCCGGTCATGCCCGCAGGTTCTGCCAGCAGATCGTGTTCACTCACGCACTTTTCAATCAGCGGCAGCATTGCTTCAGTGGCTTTGGCCAGGCCTTTGCTGCCGGACTGCTGCCAATACTGCATCAGCCACGACCCGGCTTTGGGCAGGTGCTTGAGGCTGTAGCGCACATCGGGCTGTTGATTGAGCCCGTAACGCAGCAAACGGGAAAACTCACGCGGGAACGAATACGGGATCACGCTGGCGCGCTCGATCAGCCCGGCATTGCCGTGGCTGGTGCCGCTGCCCGGTTGGTCGCGGTCGAGCAAGACAACGTTGCGTCCGCGGGCCTGGAGTTGCAACGCGGTACTGACGCCGACAATGCCGGCTCCCAGAACGAGAGTGTCGCAATGCATAAACAAATCCTTAAAACAGGGGCCGTGTGTGCAGCCCGAACAATGGGCTTACTGCAGATGGCGGCTGAGGCGGCCTTCGATAAATTTGAGGGTACGGCGCACGATCTCGACGATCAGCAGGTACAGCACGGCGGCCCACAGGTACACCTGGAAATCGAATGTGCGAGCGAAGACCATTTTGGTCACGCCCATCAGGTCATAGATGGTTACCAGAGAGGCGATGGCGCTGGCCTTGATCATCAAAATCAGCTCGTTGCCCAGCGGGCCGATGGCCACCAGCAGCGACTGCGGCAGGATGACCTTGCGAAACGTCGTCCAGCGCGACAGGTTCAGTGCCTTGCACGCTTCGCGCTGGCCTTGGGCGACTGACATGATGCTGCCGCGCAGAATCTCGGCCTGATACGCCGCCGTGTTCAAGGTAAAGGCCAGCAGGGTGCACAGCCAGGCATCGCGGAAGAACCACCACAGGCCGATGTCTTGCCAAAAGCTCTTGAACGAGCCGAGGCCGTAATACAACAAAAACAACTGCGCCAGCAGCGGCGAGCCACGGAAGAAGTACACGTAGGCGCCGGTGAAATTGCGCAGCAGGCGATTGCTGGACAAACGCCCCAGCGCAATCAGCAAGCCCAGCAACGCACCGAGGGTGAATGAAATCGCCACCAGTTTGGCGGTCACCAGCAGCCCGTCAATAAAGCGCGGCGCGTAGCGTTCGAGCAATTCGGGGTCGAGAATCATGTTTTGCAGATCCGCCAGGCTCATGACTGCACGCTCCGTATGTGGCGGTTGAAGTAGCGTTCCATAAAGGCGAACAGACGCCCGGAAATCGCCGAGAAAAACAGGTAGATAAAGCACGCAACGGTGTAGAACAGCATCGGGTCTTTGGTCACGCTGACCGCCAGGTTGGTTTGGCGCATCAGGTCGACCAGGGCGATGGTTGAGACCAGCGAGGTGTCCTTGAGCAGCGACAGCCAGTTGTTCGACAGGCCGGGCAGGGCGATGCGCGCCAGTTGCGGCAGCACTACTTTGCGAAAGGTAGTGAACTTCGACAGGCCCAGCGCCGAGGCGGCTTCGTATTGCCCTTTAGGGATGGTCTTGAACGCACCCAGCCAGATCTCGCTGGAGAACGCGGCAAACACCAGGCTGAAAGCAATCATGGCGGCAACAAAGGTATTGATCGTGAACTGCACGTCATACCCCATAGCCTCAAGGATCTTTTGCGCGGCGATCTGGCAGCCGTAGTAAATGATCAGCAGCGTCAGCAGTTCCGGCAAACCCCGAAACACCGTGGAAAAGGTCGTGGCCCAGGCACGTACCCAGCGGTTTTTCGAGCGTGCGGCGACGGCCACCAGCAGCCCCAGCGGCAAACCGATCGGCAGGCAGCTCAAGGCCAGAGCAATGGTCACCAGCGAGCCGGCCAGCAGCGCTGAACCCCAGCCGCCACTGGCAAATGAAAGAAGTGAAAGTTTTTCGAGCATGCTCGAGTCCCCGGTCAAAAAAAGGCGAAGTTCAGCCACTGCGCACCATGGGCGCGCAGGGCAGGGTCATCGGCAGGGAGGCCCTCAGCCTAGGGCGAAAGACTTAGTAGATGTCGAAGTCGAAGTACTTGCTGGAGATCTTTTTATAGGTGCCGTCGGCGACGATTTCATCCAGCGCCTTGTTGAAGCGTTCACGCAGAGCGTCATCGTTTTTGCGCACGGCAATGGCGGCGTCGTCCATGGTGCCGTCAACGTCGCCAATGATTTTGCAGCAGTCCTTGCCGGTTTTATTGACCCACTCCAGCAGCGGGAATTTGTCGGCGATCACCACATCAACCCGCTCGTTGGCCAGTTCGCTGTTGGCTTCGTCCAGGGTCGGGTATAGCTTGATGTCGGCTTTTTTGTAGTGGGACTCGGCGTACAGGCTTTGCGTGGCGGCGCTTTGTGCGCCCACGGTCTTGCCGGCGAAGTCAGACTGGGCATCGGTGATGTCCGAGTCTTTGGCCACGGCGATGGCCAGCGGGGTGCGGTAGTAGTGGTTGGTGAACGCAATTTTCTTTTTGCGCTCTTCGTTGACGATCATCGAGGCGACAATGGCGTCGTACTTCTTGGCCATCAAACCGGCAATGATGCCGTCCCAGTCCTGGGCGACGATGGTGCACTGGGCGTCCATGCGCTTGCACAGTTCTTCGGTGATATCGACGTCAAAGCCGTGCAGTTTGTTGTCCGAATCAACGTAGTTGAACGGTGGGTAAGCGCCTTCTGTGGCGATGATCAGTTTATCGGCCTGGGCGTTGGCCGCGACCGCGAAGACCATTGCACAAGCACTGGCAAAGCGAAGGACGTTGTTCATCTAGCACCTCGTTTTATTGTTTTGATCCGGGTGAGGATGTGTAACCCACGAACTCATTGTGTAAGGCCGCGGTTGCCTCAAGACGCTTCTCAACGTCAGGCCCCAGTTGTTTGCACACTTCATTGATGAGCAGGTGCACCAGCGACAGCATGGCTGCGGTGGATTCCCAGAACAGATTGAATTCGGTCGGTACGCGAAACACTTCATCGGCGCAGGCGTCGGCCCAGTCGCAGAAGGTATCGGTTACCAGCGTGACCGGGATGCCCGCTTCGCGCGCTTTGCGGCACAGTTGCTGGGCGTGGCGCGAATAACGGCGAGCTTCAAACACCACCAGCGCGCAATCGTCGGCAGGGCACAGCAGCACGTCGGCGTAATGCCCTGCAGCGCCATCGACCAACTGCACGTCATCACGCAGGTATTGCAGCAAGTGCACCATGGAGGCGGCGATGCCGCGCTCGGTCTGGAACCCCGCGACAAACACTTTGCGCCGGGTCGCCAGGCGCTGGCTGACGGTCTGCCAGGCGGGGGTCAGGCTGTATTCGTAAACCTTGACCAGGGCTGCGACTTCCAGCTCAAAGCTGCGCGGCAATGCCTGCGGGCTTTGGCTCGATTGCTGGCGGAATTCTTGCAGGCGATCTCCGACCAGCCACGGGCCATCGCCGAGGTCGTCCTTGAGATCGTTTTTCAGTTCTTTGAAATGGCTGTAACCCAGCGCACGGCAGAAACGCCCAACGCTGGACTCGCTGACACCCAGCTTGGCGGCAATGTCGGCGGCGGTCTGAAACGGCAGTTCGTAGAGGTTCGCCAGCATATAACTGGCAATCGCCCGGCCCGAAGGCGCGGCGGTAGACAGACTGCTTTCAAGGCGTTGTTTAATGGACTGACTCACGGCTGCTTCCTGTTCTTGTTTCAGCGCGTTGCAGAAAGTGAATGTTTTCTGTCATTAAGTCAAGAATTGACAGAGAACTGTCATCGCAGGATAGTGGCTTTACCGTCACAACTCGACAATAACAACGAGATCGGAGCCCCCTAATGTCCCAGTCCGTCACCGCCACATCGGCCACCGAGTCGCTTTCCCTGAGCGAACTGACCGCTTTGCTGCAACAGATTTTTGAGCGTCATGGCACCTCCCGCGCCGTAGCGCAGGTACTGGCCGACAACTGTGCCCGGGCTCAGCGCGACGGTTCTTACAGCCACGGGGTGTTTCGCATTCCGGGGTATCTGGCGTCGCTGGCGAGCAACTGGGTCGATGGCCAGGCCGTCCCCAAGGTTGAAGACGTAGCCTCCGGTTTTATCCGCGTGGACGCCGCCAATGGCTTTGCGCAACCGGCCCTGGCGGCGGCCCGCGAGCTGCTGGTCGAAAAGGCCCGCAGCGCCGGGATCGCCGTGCTGGCGATTCGCAACTCGCACCACTTCGCGGCGCTGTGGCCCGATGTTGAGCCGTTTGCCGAAGAAGGCCTGGTGGCCTTGAGCGTGGTCAACAGCATGACCTGCGTAGTGCCGCACGGTGCGCAAAAACCGTTGTTTGGCACCAACCCGATCGCCTTCGCTGCGCCCCGTGAAGGCGCCAGCCCTATCGTTTTCGACCTGGCCACCAGCGCCATTGCCCACGGCGACGTACAGATCGCTGCACGCAAAGGTCACCTGTTGCCAGCGGGCATGGGCGTTGACAAGCAGGGCGAGCCAACTGAAGACCCGAAAGCCATCCTCGACGGCGGAGCCTTGCTGCCGTTTGGTGGGCACAAAGGCTCGGCGCTGTCGATGATGGTCGAGTTGCTGGCGGCGGCGTTGACGGGTGGCAACTTCTCGTTTGAATTCGACTGGAAAAAACATCCGGGTGCGCAAACCCCGTGGACCGGCCAGTTGCTGATCGTCATTGACCCGAGCAAATCCGGTGGTAACAGCTTCGCCCAGCGCAGTGCCGAACTGGTACAGCAGATGCACGCCGTGGGCCTTGAGCGCATGCCGGGTGACCGACGCTTTATCGAACGCGCCAAATCCCTGGAGGCGGGTATCCCATTGGGCGTAGAAGAGTTGGCCAAACTGCGCGCATTGGCTGAATAACCCCGATGCATTAAAACCGTGGGAGCGGGCTTGCTCGCGATGGGATCGACCGGGTTTATCAGACTAACCGAGTCGCCCCAATCGCGAGCAAGCCCGCTCCCACAGGGTTTTTACAAGGTCATGAATTTTCGGATCAAATTCGGTGTGCAGCCGGTCCAGCGTTTCAACGCCCGGCGGAAGTTGGCCGGGTCGTTGAAGTTCAGGTACTCGGCCACCGCCTCGTTGCTGAACCCCTTGATCTGATACAGGTACAGCGCCACGTGTTTGCGTGCCTGATCTTGCTGGGCCTGAAAGTGCGTGCCGTGTTTGTTCAGTTTGCGCTTGAGGGTGGCCTGGCTCATCGCAAAATGCTGGGCCACTTCTTCCAGCCCCGGGGCGCGTTGCGCCTGATCGCGCAGGTGCACGTACAACCGGTCAAGCAAGCTTGCGCTGAAGCCAAGCTCGTGCAATTGGCTTTGTGCTTGCTGGTGTGCGACTTGCCGGGCAATCGCCGAGGTGTTTGGCCACGGTTGGGTCAGGTATTCGCGGGGCAGGCGCATCAGGTCGAGCTGGCCCCCGAACTGGGTGTTTTCGCCCAAGTGCACCCAGTACTGCTCCACGTAGCGCGGCTCGGGGTAGCTGAAGCTGCATTCCCACGGCAAGCGCTCGCCGCTGAGCCATTGGCTCATGGATTTGAAAGCGGTCATGCTGGCTTCCTGGACAAAGCGCAATTGATCTTGGGCGCCGCAACTGTCAAGCCAATACACATACGCATAGCGCTCATCCAGCAACAGCCGTGGCGTCAGCAAAGGGCTGAGCAGCGCCCGGTGGTGGATGACGGTTTCCAGCGCCTGATGCAGGTTTTGCGCCTGTTGCAGGGCATGGCTGGCCGGGCCGTAGTGCCCCGGCAACAAGCGTTGACCGAACAGAAAACTGCTGTCATCGGCCCCTAACAAGCGCTGGGCATTAGCGATCAGGCCGAAGAACTGTTGTGGGCTCAGGCGCGTATTGCCGCCGACGATGTCGTCATAGAACAAGCCGGTGCCGCGCAGCAGCCGATGGCTGTCGATGTCGCGGGACAACGCCAGGTCAATCAGGGTTGCGGGTTGGTAGTGTCCGGGTATGAAGCGTGTGTCGGCTTCATACCAGCGGCTGTCGAGGCTCATGCCCGTTTGCTCCGTACCGGTTTGGCTCGCGCCAGGGCGAGGTTCAAGCGTTTGAGCAATTCATCGGGGGCCTCGTTGAAGGCCATGACCACCGCCGTGCTGGCCGACAAATAGACCCGCTCGCCATGCTGGCGGGTTTTGTGCGCCAGGCTCTGCACGGCCTGTTGCAGCTCCAGAGCCAGTAACCGCGCCTGGCTTTCGCCGGTGTTTGGTAGCAGCACCACAAAGCGATCGCCGGCCAGGCGGCAGAGCAGGTCGTGGCGCCGTAGATTGAGCAGCAACAGCTGGCTCAAAGCTTGCAGCACCGCGTCGCCCTCCGCGTGGCCATAGTGCTGATTGAGCGAGGCGAAATCGTCGATATCCAGTGCCAGCAACGACAGCGGTTGTTGCTGCTCAAGGCTCTGCGCCATGCAGTCGCTGACCTGACGCTTGAAGTAATCGGCACCGCCCAGTGGGGTGAGTTTGTCGAACAGGCGATGCTCGCGAAAAATGCGTTCGCGCTTTTCCATCTGCTGGTTGATGGCTTGCTGTTCACGGTGCCAGTGGTACAGGCCGATGGTTAGCAGAACCATCCCGACTGGCATCGGCCCGGATTCCAGCCAGTGGTTCCAGCCAAGGTGTTTGGGCAGGCGGATAAATTCGTCGAGAACGTCCATCCACCAGGAAAAGAAGATGCAGCAAAGGCCGATCGACAGGTAATTGGTGACCCGCCCAGTGGGGCGGCTTTTAAGCACCAGCACCAGCCACAGCAGCACAAACAACGCGGTGCCACCTTCGCCGATGATGTCCAGCCACTGCCATTCGTGAAAGGCCTTGGGCGTGCCGAACGCCAGGTTCAGCAGCACGCCGATATTGGCGGCCAGAACCAGCAGCCCGAGTTTCCAGCGATGGTGCTTAAGGATGTTGAGCCAAGTCATGACGGGTCTACCCAAACGTAATGCAGGCCAGCAGAACAGAGCTCTGTGACAGTGATGTTACGAGGTGTGAGGGTCGAATCAGCTCAAGGGTCCTGTCCAAAATCGTGGGATACCCACTGTGTAGGAGCGAGCTTGCTCGCGATCTTTTGATCTTTAAAAGCTCGCGAGCAAGCTCGCTCCTACAGTGCGGTGGTCCGATTCAGGTCAAATCAGCTCATCCGGCGCGGATTACCCCCCTAAAAGCCTCTATTTCCGGGGTGTGTGCTTAGCACTGTCACGGCACTGTCATTGAGCACCCCTAGCGTTCGCTCCCAAGTTGTCGGGCCATTTGCCTGGCCTTAAGCGCGAATTGGGGGAGTGCAAACATGTACAAGGGTCGCAGCAAGACGCAATGGGTAGGCTTTACGTTCAGTGCATTGGCCATGGCCATTGCCAGCGAACGCTTGAGCGCCGCCGAGGCTTCGGTCGCCGGTGCCACTGAACACGTTGAAGTGGTCGGGCAGGCCGTGAGCCTGGACAAGGCGCTCAAGCAGCAACGCAATTCGGACACAATCCAAAGCGTGGTGCACGCCGATGGCGTCGCGCAGTTGCCGGACGCCAACGTCGCCGAAGCGGTACAGCGCCTGCCGGGCATCAGTATCGAGCGCGATCAGGGCGAAGGTCGTTTCGTCAGCGTGCGCGGCCTGGGCCCGGACCTGAACAGTGTGACCATCAACGGCACGTTGGTGCCGTCCCCTGAAAGCAAACGCCGCGCCGTTGCCCTCGACGTGTTGCCCTCTGAGTTGGTGCAGTCGCTGTCGGTGATCAAAACCCTGACCCCGGACATGGACGCCAACTCGCTGGGCGGCACGGTCGACGTGCAAAGCTTGTCGGCCTTTGACCACGACGGCCTGTTCTACACCGCCACCACCCAGGCCGGTTACAACAAGAACACTCACCAAACCAGCCCCAAAGTGTCGGGCGCCATCAGTGATCGTTTCAGCCTCGGCGACGGCATCGACAACTTCGGTGTGGCGGCAGCCCTGAGCTGGAACAAGCGCGATTTTGGCTCGGACAACGTCGAAACGGCCGGTGCCTGGGACTTTACCGACGGTGCCAAACTCAACAGCTTCGAGCAGCGGGTGTACGACATCAGTCGCGAGCGCTCAGGCGGCGGTCTGAACTTCGACTACAAGCCCGACGACGACACCAAACTCTACCTGCGCACGCTGTACAGCCGCTTCAAAGACAGCGAGATCCGCAACTCGGACTCAATTGAATACGCCAACCCGCAAGCCGAAGGCGAATTGGGCAAGGCCAAAGCCAAGCGCAAACTCAAGCAGCGCGACGAGACTCAGGAAATCCAGTCTTACGTGTTCGGCGGCGAGCGCAGCATGGGCCTGTGGACTTTGAGCGGGCAGGCCGGTTACAGCGAGTCCAGCGAAGACAGCCCGGCGGGCATTGCCGGGGCGACTTTCAAAAGCATTTCAAGCTTCCCCGACAGCGGCTGGTACGACTCGGAAAAGCCCCGGCCGATCATCGGCGCGGGTTTTTATGACCCGGCCAACTTCATCCTCGACAAAGTCGACGTGAAGAAAGAAATCACCAAAGACAAAGAAAAGAACATCCGCCTCGACCTGGCGCGCGATTACGACGTGGACGGATACGCCTCGCAGTTCAAGTTCGGCGGCAAGGTCAGCCGTCGCAGCAAAGACAACGACACCGAAGCCTGGACCTACAAAAACTTCTCTAAGTTGGGCTTCAGCGATGATCAGTTGAACCTCGACCGCTTCAGCAAGGGCGAGCTGGATTATTCCCTCGGTCGTTATGGGCCGGGCATCAGCGCTGGCGCGATCAAAGACCTGATCGGCGGGCTGAACCGCGACAAGTTCTACAACGAGCAGGGGTCGCGGGTGAATGACTTCACCATGCACGAAGATATCAACTCGGCGTACCTGATGAACACCGTAGACATCGATGACTGGCGCTTTATCGCCGGCCTGCGCTACGAAGGCACCGAGTTCGATGCCAAGGGCACGGGCATCCGCAACGGCGTGTATGAAGCCCAGGACACCAAGCGCGACTACCACCACTGGTTGCCGGGCCTGCATGCGCGTTACCAGTTGGCGAAAAACACCCAGGTGCGAGCCGCCTGGACCAACGCGGTGGTGCGCCCGACCTTTGGCCAACTGGCACCGGGCTTTGTGATCGAGGATGACAAGGCTGAATTCGGCAACCCGAACCTCAAACCGCTGGAGTCGAGCAACTTCGACCTGGGCATTGAGCACTTCATGGGGCAGGCCGGTACGGTGTCGGCGTTCCTGTTTTACAAAGACATCAAAAACTTCGTCTACAACAATGATCTGGCCGGTACGGGCGCGTGGCGCGACTTTACCGAGGCGCATTCCTATGCCAACGGTGACAACGCCAAGCTGTACGGCCTGGAACTGGCCTACTCGCAGAAATTCGACTGGCTGCCTGCGCCCTGGAGCGGCGTGATTGTGGGGGCGAACACCACTTTCAGCCGCTCCAACGCCAGCATTAAAGGCTACGACGCCGCGTCCGGGCAAACCCTTAAACGCGACATCGACTTGCCGAGTCAGTCCAACACCGTCGGCAACCTGATGCTCGGCTGGGAGGACGACAAGCTCAGCGTGCGCCTGTCAGCCAACTACAAATCGGCCTACCTCTATGAACTGGCCGGGGTCAACGACAAAGCCCACGACACCCATGTGGCCGCGCAGACCTTTGTGGACTTCAGCGCGCGTTACTCGCTGACCAAAAACCTGCAAGTGAGCTTTGACGCGCAGAACCTGACCGACCAGCCGTACTTCGTCTACAGCGGCAACAGCCGCTACAACAACCAGTACGAAGAGTACGGCCCCACCTACTCTGTAGGCCTGACCTTCACCCATTTCTAAAGCATTGGACGTTTTCTGTAGCCGCTGCCGAAGGCTGCGATAAGGGCCGCAGGACCTTCGCTTTCGAGCAAGAGCGGGGTCGCTACGCAACCCATCGCAGCCTGCGGCAGCGGCTACAGATACGGCTTCAACGGACGGTATATCCATGTTTCTTTTGTTCAAACACCCACCGCGGCTTTTACCTTTGCTGGTATGCCTGGCCGCAGGCAGCGCACAGGCGGCGCCAATCACCGCGCCCACCCTGCAACCCTGGGGCAAAGCCCAGGCGCTGAGTTACCTGCCCACAGGCGATGATCGCCTGGCCGTGAGCAAGCGCGACGGTCTGCGGCTGCTCGATGCGCAAGGCAAAACCCTGAGCCAGGTCGCTGGCTCGTTCGCCGGGCTCGACAGCCGCCCCCTGGGCGACAACGTACTGGTGGCCAGCCAGGACAAGGCCAGGCAGCAAGTCGCGTTGTTCAGCCTGGACCCGAAAACCCGCGAGTGGCAGACACCGACCTACCTGCCCAAACGCGACTACGCGGTAAATGGCGTGTGCCTGTACCGCGATCAGGCGAGCAATCTGTACCTGTTTACCGTGGGTGAAGAGGGCAAGGGTGAGCAATGGCTGGTGGCGGCGGACAGCAAACAACTGGCCGCACCCTTGTTGGTGCGCAGCCTGCCAATGCCGCCGCAAGCCAAGTTCTGCCAGGTGGAGGATGCGGCGCAGCAACTGTTCGTCAACGAAGAGAACGTCGGCTGGTGGGCTTACCCGGCCCATGCCGAGTCTGACGTTGAGCGCTTGCCGGTGGCCATCGTCGAGCCCTTCGGCAACGTCAAAAAGGCCGCCGGGGCCATGGCGGTGGTGCCCGGTGGCCTGCTCGGGCTGGACCCCGAAGCCGCGCAATTGAACCTCTATCAACAGCAAGGCAAGCGCTGGTCGCCGGTGGCCAGCCTGGCACTTGACGGTGTGACCGAGCCTGAGCATCTGGCCCTGCGTGAAACCGCCAAAGGGCTGGATGTACTGGTGCAGGACGGCGCGACCAATCGTCTGTTCCAAGGCTCGCTCAACTGGAAAGCCACACCGGTGGCTCTGCCGCCCGTGCTGTCGGTGGTCAAGCCGGTGGTGCAAACCGACGTGGTGATGAGCCAGGGCGATGCCGCCGACGACCCGGCGATTTGGGTCAACCCCAAAAATCCGGCGCAGAGCCGCGTGCTGGGCACCAACAAACAGCAAGGGCTTGAGGTGTACGACTTGCAAGGCAAGCGCGTGCAGCACTTGCCGGTAGGGCGTCTGAACAACGTCGATGTGCGTCCGGGGTTCACCTTGGGTTCGCACACAGTTGACCTGGCGGTCGCCACTAATCGTGATCACAACAGCTTGAATGTGTTCAGCATTGATCGTGAGTCTGGCGAGTTGAAAGCCGTGGGCGAGATCGCCACGCCGGTCAAAGACATCTACGGGCTGTGCCTGTTCAAGGCGCCGTCGGGCGAGATCTACAGCTTCGCCAACGACAAGGACGGGACCTTTGTGCAGCACCGTCTGTTTGCCAAGGGTGACCAGGTGCAAGGCGAGCTGGTACGCCAGTTCAAGGTGCCGACCCAGCCTGAAGGTTGCGTCGCCGACGACCAGCGCCAACGTCTGTTTTTGGGCGAAGAAGATGTGGCGGTGTGGGCCGTGGATGCGCGCCCGGATCAGCCCGCCACGTTGACCAGCGTGATCCAGGTCGGTGAGCAGGTGCATGACGACATCGAAGGGCTGGCGCTGTACCAGACCGAAAAAGACAACTACCTGGTGATCTCAAGCCAGGGCAATGACAGCTACGTGGTGGTCGATGCCGAGCCGCCGTTTGCCCTGCGCGGTGCCTTCCGGGTAGGCGTGAACGCCGAAGCCGGGATTGACGGCACCTCCGAAACCGATGGCCTCGACGTGACCTCAGCCAACCTCGGCGGGCCTTGGAGTAAAGGCATGCTGGTGGTGCAGGACGGCCGCAAGCGCATGCCCGAGCAGGCCCAGAACTTCAAGTACATCCCATGGAGCGACGTGGCCAAGGCTCTGCGCCTGCCATAACCCGGTCACACGGGGGGTGTATTTAAATCAACAGTCATCAGGAGTTACAACATGCAAGCAACCATGGAACACATGACCATTTGGGGTCTGATCAACGATGCCAGCCTGCTGGTGAAAGGCGTGATGTTGATACTGCTCGCGGCCTCGGTATTGAGCTGGTTCTTGATTGTGCGCCGTAGCGCCATCCTGCGCCGCAGCGAGCGCGACATTGAAAGCTTTACCCAACGCTTGCGGGCGCCGGGTGACCTGGGCGCGCTGTACCGTGAAAGCCGCGACGCCAGCAACCCGGACGCCGGTGCCGAGCAGGTGTTTGTCGCGGCCTACAGCGAATACGCGCAGCTTCGCCAGCAGCCGGGCATTGATGCTGACGGGCTGATGCAAGGCATTGAACGCTCGCTGTATGTGGCCATTACCGAGCAGGAAATCCGCCTCGAAAAAGGCCTGCAGTTTCTGGCCACCGTTGGCTCGGTCAGCCCGTATATCGGCCTGTTTGGCACCGTGTGGGGGATCATGAATTCCTTTATCGGTTTGTCTCAGGTGCAACAGGCCACGTTGTCGACCGTGGCACCGGGCATTGCCGAAGCCTTGATCGCCACCGCGATTGGCTTGTTTGCCGCGATCCCGGCGGTCATCGCCTACAACCGTTTCTCGTCCCGTGGGCAAACCCTGCTGACCCGCTATTACAGCCTCGGCAATGAACTGCAAATGCGCTTGTACCGTGGCTTTCACGCGGGTTCACGGAACATGGCCGCTGCTGCTTAACAGGGAGTTTGAAGATGCTTGCTCGACCACAGCGCAAACACGGGCCCAAGGCCGAAATGAACGTAGTGCCCTACATCGACGTGATGCTGGTGCTGCTGGTGATTTTTATGGTGACTGCGCCGATGTTGACCCAGGGCGTCAAAATTGACCTGCCCAAAGTCGCCAGTGAAGCGTTGGCCAATGACACCCAGCAGAAAATCCTCACCTTGTCGGTCAAGGCCGATGGCGGCTACTACTGGAACCTGGGCAACGAACTTGACACCAAAAACCAGACCGACAGCGCCGTCAGCCTTGAAGAATTGCAAGCCAAAATCGGCCAGGTGGTGGCGCAAGACGGCGACACCCAGGTGTATATTCGTGCCGACAACGACGCCGGTTACGGCAGCGTGGTCAAGGCCATGGCGGCCTTGCAACAAGGCGGCGTGACCAACCTGGGGCTGGTCACAGAGGCTCCGCAATGAGTGCCGCGTTGATGAGTGCCGGGCACGTTGAGGCCCGGCCGCTACCGTGGACCCGGCTCTGGCACAACAGCCAGGCGGTGGCGGTCACGGTTGCGCTGCACAGTGCGGTGATTGCGTTTTTAGTGCTGGGCTGGAGCATGGAGCACGAAATGGCCGCGCCCGCGCCGAGTACCTTGAAAACCCGCTTGGTGATGATGCCCGCCGAGCCGCTGGTGGCGCCGCCTGAACCGGCACCACAACCGGTGGTGGTACCGCCGCCGGTGGTCGAAACCAAACCCGAAGTGGTCAAGCCGGACCCGCAGATACAGGCACGCAAACTGGAACAGGCGGCGTTGGCGCGCAAGCGGGTAGAGGAGCAAAAGCAGCTCCAAGAAGCGCAGCAAAAAATGGCGCAGCAACGCGCCGAACAGGCCGAGATGCAACGTCAGCAAGCGGCGGCTGAAGCGGCTGCGCAGCAAGCCCGGGTGGCAGCGGATAACGCCAGGCGTGCGCAACAGGCGGCCGCGGCGGCGGATGTGCGGCAATACTTGCCGATCAGCAAACAGGCCCCGGACTACCCGCAGCGTGCGCTGGACAAAGGCATTGAGGGCGATTGCACGGTTGAGTATTCGGTGACACCGCAGGGCAAGGTTGAAAGCCCCAAAGTGATCGGTGACTGCCACCCGGCGTTTATTCGCCCGTCATTGGTGGCGGCAGCCACGTTTCGCTACCAGCCGCGCATCGTCGACGGCCAGGCAGTGACAGTGCCGGGGGTGCGTAATACGTTTCACTATAAAATCCGCTGACTCATCCAAGAGCAACACGGCTCAAGGGTGGGAGCGGGCTTGCTCGCTTTGCTCTTCAGTGCGCCTCATTTGCCCGGCAAAGAAGCGTCATCGTTAACGACCATCGCGAGCAAGCCCGCTCCCACAGTTTTTGGTGTGAGCTTCAATAAATACCTGACAAGCATCAACGCGAAACCCGCGTCCTTGACCTATGCTGCATGCGTTTTCAAGCACAAGGAGATGGCCGTGAACGCGCCCGCTACGACCCCGCCGCCGGCAACGGCAAAAGTTAAGTTACCCATAGGTCTGGTCATCGCCATTGTGGCGATGGTGGGCGTTTTGATGATGCCGTTGCCCGCCGACTTGCCGGTCGCCGGGCATCGGATGTTGGCGATTCTGGTGTTTGCCGTGGTGGTGTGGATCACCGAAGCGGTGTCATACGAAGCCAGCGCCATCATGATCACGTCGCTGATGGCGTTTTTGATTGGCATGGCACCCACCCTGGCTGACCCGTCGAAAATCTACGGCACCAACGCCGGGATCACCATGGCCCTCACCGGGTTTTCCAATGCCGCACTGGCGCTGGTGGCCGGGGCGTTGTTTATTGCGGCGGCCATGACCCACACCGGGCTGGACCGGCGCATCGCGTTGGTGACTCTGTCACGCATCGGCACCAGCACCCGGCGCATTTTGATCGGGGCGATTGCGGTGACCATTCTGCTCAGCCTGGTGGTGCCCAGCGCCACCGCGCGCAGTGCATGTGTGGTGCCGATCATGATGGGGGTGATTCTGGCGTTTGGCGTCGACAAGCGCTCCAACATCGCCGCCGGGATCATGATTGTGGTGGCGCAGGGCACCAGTATCTGGAACGTCGGCATTCAAACCGCCGCCGCGCAAAACCTGCTGACGGTCGGCTTTATGGACAAGATGCTCGGCGAGCGGGTCAATTGGCTCGACTGGCTGATCGCCGGTGCACCGTGGGCCATCATCATGTCGGCGGTGTTGTTGTTTGTGGTGCTGAAAATGCTCCCGCCGGAAAGCGACAGCATCCCGGGCGGTAAAGAAGCCGTGGAAAAATCATTGGCCGAACTGGGCCCCATGACCGGGCCGCAGAAACGCCTGATGGCGGTTTCCGTTGCGCTGTTGCTGGGCTGGGCCACGGAAGGCAAGTTGCACAGTTTTGACACCACCTCCATCACCTACGCCGGGCTGGTGATTCTGTTGCTGCCGCGTTACGGGGTAATGACCTGGAAGGATGTGCAGTCGCGTATCCCGTGGGGCACGGTGATTGTGTTCGGTGTGGGCATCAGCCTGGGCACGGCATTGCTGACCACCCAGGCGGGGCAATGGCTGGGCGGGCAGGTGGTGCATAACACCGGGCTGGATCAGGTCGGGCCGCTGGGGATTTTTGCGATTCTGGGGGCGTTTCTGATTTTGATTCACTTGGGCTTTGCCAGTGCGACGGCGCTGACATCGGCCTTGCTGCCCATTCTGATTGCGGTCTTGCAGACCTTGCCGGGTGAATTCAGCCGCTTGGGCATGACCATGTTGCTGGGCTTTGTGGTGAGCTACGGCTTTATCCTGCCCATCAACGCCCCACAAAACATGGTGTGCCTGGGCACACAAACCTTCACCGCCAAGCAATTTGCCAAGGTCGGCTTGATAGTCACCGTGGTGGGTTACCTGCTGATGTTGCTGTTTGGCGCGACGTACTGGAGCTGGTTGGGCTGGATGTAACACCATCTGTAGGAGCGAGCTTGTCTCGCGATCTTTTGATCGTTAAAAGATCGCGAGGCAAGCTCGCTCCTACAGGAGGATTTAGCTACCACCCTCGCTGCGCCCGCCGCTGCTGACTTCGGCGGGTACATCTTCGCCAGCCATGCGTTTACGGAACAAGGACGTGCGGGCCAGTAGCAAGGTGGTCACCGGCACGGTAATCGCCAGCAAAATCGGGATCAGCCAGGCGTGCAGGACCGGCGTGGATTTAAGTGCCGAGAAGTACACAATCGAGGCCAGTGCCACGCACCAGGCGCCGAGGGTAGAAGCCAGTGCAGGCGGGTGCATGCGCTGGAAAAAGTCCTTGAGGCGCAGCATCCCGATGGCTCCAAACAGCGCAAACAGGCTGCTGACCACCAGCAGCACGGCCACCGGTATCTCGATCCAGAGCGACAGCTCGCTGACGGAATTCATTCAATTACCTCCCCACGCAGCAGGAACTTGGCCAGCGCAAACGAGCCGACAAACCCGAACAGGGCGATCAGCAAGGCGGCCTCGAAGTAGGTGTCACTGGCATAACGTATGCCCAACACCAGCATCATCAGCATGGCCACGATGTACAGGTAGTCCAGCGCCAGAACCCGGTCCTGGGCCGAAGGGCCTTTAAACAGGCGGACCACGGTCAGCACCATCGCCAGGCTAAAGAAAAACAGGCTGATCAGAATGGCATTGGAGAGCAGGGCACTCATTCAAAGATCTCCATCAAGGGGCGCTCGTAAGCCGTTTTGAAGTGCTCGATAAATTGCGCTTCGTCATCTAGGTCAAAAACGTGCAACAACAGCACACTGCGGTCCAGCGCCAGTTCGGACCAGACCGTACCCGGCACCACTGTGGTGATCATCGACAAGGCCGCGAGGCCGTTGGCGTCACGCAGGTCGAGGGGGATTTTGATGAACCGCGAGCGTGGCGGGCGCTTGCCAGCATTGAGCACGCCCCAGGCCACGGCGATGTTGGACATGATCACGTCACGCCCCACCAAAAAGAACAACTTGAGGATCACACCCGGACGGTGGATGTGAATCGGCAGGGGCCGCAGGGGCGCGAACATGATCGGCGCCAAAAAGCCCAACGCTGCACCGAGCAACAGATTGCCCGCGCTCAATGACAAGTTGAGCAACAACCACAGTGCCCACAACGCGAGGGACAACCACGGTGCCGGGAATAAACGCTTCATGGCTGCACCTCCTGCAACGCGGCTTTGGCAGTGGGGCCAGGTACAGGGCGAGACTCCAGCACCGCCTGCACATAACGCTCTGGGTTGCTCAAGGTCTCGGCGGCGGCCTGGGTAAAGCGCAACAGCGGTTCAGCCTTGACCGTCAGGACCACACACAGGGCCAGCAGCAACACGATAGGCACGCATTCAAGGCGACGCAGGATCGGTGATGGCCGCTCCAGGGGGGTCCAGAAGCGCTGGATGCCCATGCGCGAAAAGGCGATCAAAGAGGCCAGCCCGGACAGGATCAGCAAAGCCAGCAAGCACCAGGCGGCGGTAGACACCGGGGCGTTGATCTGATTGCCCAGCCCGGCCGGGTTGAGCAGCGCGTTGAGCAAGCTGAGCTTGCCGATAAACCCTGACAGCGGCGGCATGCCAATAATCAGCAGGGCACAGGCGATAAAGCTCAAGCCCAGAAACGCCATCGCCCACGGAATGATCTGCCCGACCACGACGTTTTGCTCGTCGTCCAGGTTGGTCCCGCGCGGGGGCGGCTCAACGATGGAAGGTAATGCTTCAGCATCTTCTTCGTACAGCGTCTCGCTGGATGAGCGCGAACGTTCAATCAGCTCGGCCAGCAAGAACAACGCACTCAGTGCCAGGGTGGAACTGACCAGATAAAACAGGGCCGCCGCAATCAGGTTGGGTTGGGCAAAACCCACCGCCGACAACAGAATGCCGGCCGACACCAGAATGCTCAGGCTGGCCATGCGCTCCAGGCGCTGGGCTGCGAGGATGGCAATGGCGGCGCAGACAATGGTTGCCATGCCGCCGTAGATCAGCCAGTCGCTGCCAAAGTAGGCCGAAGCCCCGGCCTGGCCCGAGAACAGCAGCGTCCAAAGGCGCAATACGGTGTAGATCCCGACCTTGGTCATGATCGCGAACAGCGCTGCTACCGGGGCGCTTGCCGAGGAGTAGGCAGGCACCAGCCAGAAGTTCAGCGGCCACATGCCGGCTTTTGCCAGGAAGGCGATGGCCAGAATGGCCGCACCGGCGTGCAACAGGCCGCGATCGGCTTCGGGCACCAAGGGGATTTTGAACGCCAGATCGGCCATGTTCAGCGTGCCGGTGACGCCATAGATCAACGCCGCACCAATCAGGAACAGTGACGAAGCCAGCAGGTTGATCGCGATGTAATGCAGGCCCGACGACACCCGTGCTTTGCCCGAACCGTGCAGCATCAGGCCGTAAGAGGCCGCCAGCAACACTTCGAAAAACACGAACAGGTTGAACAGGTCAGCGGTCAGGAAAGCGCCATACAACCCCATCAACTGAATCTGGAACAGCGCATGGAAGCTGGAACCGGCGCGGTCCCAGCGGGCCATGGCGAACATCAGCGCGCAACTGGCGATCACCCCGGTGAGCACCAGCATCAGCGCCGACAAGCGATCCACCACCAGCACAATGCCGAACGGCACTTGCCAGTTGCTCGGCAGGTACACGCCAATCGAGGCCGGGCTGCCGTTTTGTTGCGTCCAGAGCAGCAAGGTGATTGAGATGCACAGCCCGAGCAGGGTCGAACCGAGGTTGATACGGGCTTTGAGCGGGCGATGTTTTTCGCCCAGCAACAGCATGCACGCAGCGGTAAACAGCGGTAGCAGGATGGGCGCGACTATCAAATGCGGCATCAAATTCATTCTTTAGGCTCCCGGCCATCCACATGGTCGGTACCGGTCAGGCCGCGAGAGGCCAGCAAGACCACCAGAAACAGCGCGGTCATGGCAAAACTGATGACGATGGCGGTCAACACCAGTGCCTGCGGCAAAGGGTCGGTGTAGTTGAGCAAGTCTTGGGGCACGCCTTCTTTGATCACAGGCTCCTTGCCGATAAACAGGCTGCCCATGCTGAAAATAAACAGGTTGACCCCGTACGACAGCAAGCACAGGCCCATCACCACCTGAAAGGTTCGAGGGCGCAGGATCAGCCAGGTACCAGAGGCGGCAAGCACCCCGATAGCAATAGCGATAACTTCTTCCATCAGGCAGCTCCCGTCTTGGATTGGAGGGCGGGACGATGGGCTCGTACCGATTGGTGAGCCAGCGCTGTGAGAATCAGCAGCGTGGCGCCGACCACAACGGCAAACACACCAATGTCAAAAAACAGCGCACTGGCCACGTGAATCTCACCCAGCACCGGCAAGCTGAAGTGTGCGGTATGGGTAGTCAGGAACGGGTAGCCCCACAGCAGCGAGCCCAGCCCGGTCAACGTTGCACAGAGCAACCCGGTACCCATCCAGCGCAACGGCCGCAGGCTCATTTGTGCCTCGACCCACTGCGTGCCGGCCACCATGTATTGCAGGATGAACGCCACCGACATCACCAGGCCGGCGACGAAACCGCCGCCCGGCTGGTTGTGACCGCGCATAAACAGGTACATCGAGACCATAAAGGCGATCGGCAGCAGCAAGCGCACCAGCACCGCAGGCACCATCATGAAGCCCAGGGCGGTGTCGCTGGCGCTGCGCGGGTTCACCAGGTCGGTGACCACGTCTTTGGCCAGCAAGCGCTGCTGGGCAGGCAATTGCATGCTTTCTTTGGGAGGGCGGAACCGGCGCAGCAGGGCGAACACGGTCAGGGCCACGGCGGCCAGTACGGTGATTTCACCCAGGGTGTCGAAACCGCGGAAGTCCACCAGCATCACGTTCACCACGTTGGTGCCGCCGCCTTCGGGCAACGCACGGCTTAGGAAGAACGAAGAGATGTGGTTCGGGGTTTGCCGGGTCAACATGGCGTACGACAGCACCGCCATGCCGCCGCCGACGGCGATCGACAACAGCAAGTCGCGCAGACGACGGATACGGGCTTTGTTCAGGGTGCCAGGCAGCGGCGAGACTTCTTCGATCCGCCGTGGCAGCCAACGCAGGCCCAACAGGATGAGCACCGTGGTCACCACCTCAACCACCAGTTGGGTCAAGGCCAGGTCCGGTGCCGAGAACCAGACGAAGGTCACGCAGGTCATCAAGCCGCACACACTGACCATGGTCAAAGCGGCCAGACGGTGGTACTTGGCTTGCCAGGCAGCGCCGATGGCACAGGCAATCGCCAGCAGCCACAAGGTCACAAACACAATGGAGCCCGGAATGTTCGGCCGGTCGCCCCAGCTCAAGCCGCTGTAGAGCATCGGGATCAGCCCGGCAATCACCGCCGCCAGCACCAGCAGGAACAACTGGGTTTGCAGGCGCAAGGTGCTCACATGTCGCTCGACGCGCCGCGCTCGGCGCATGAGCACCACCATGCTGCGTTCGAAGAAACGCTTGCCGTTGAAGTACTTGATCAGCGGCGGCAGCGGGAAGCGCTCAAGTTTGAGCTGCTTGCGCAACAACACGTACAGCACGATACCGCCGGACATGGCGATCAGGCTCATGATCATCGGGGCATTCAGGCCGTGCCAGATGGCCAGGCTGTATTCGGGCAGCTCGCCCCCCACCACCGGTTGCGCGGCCGCAGCCAGCAGCGGGCCGACAGTGTGGGCCGGGAAGATGCCGACCATCAGGCAGGTAAACACCAGCAGCTCGACCGGCGCCCGCATCCAGCGCGGCGGCTCATGCGGGGTGTGCGGCAGGTCGGTGGCAGGCGGGCCGAAGAACACATCCACGGTAAAGCGCAGCGCGTAGGCCACGCTAAACGTACCGCCAATGGTGGCAATGACCGGCAGGGCAATTTCGACCCAGGCCGTGGAGTTGATGAACACCGTTTCGGCGAAGAACATTTCTTTCGACAAGAAACCGTTGAGCAACGGCACACCGGCCATCGACGCACTGGCCACCATCGCCAGCGTGGCGGTGTAGGGCATCAGCTTGAACAGGCCGCTGAGCTTGCGGATATCCCGCGTGCCTGTTTCGTGGTCGATGATCCCGGCCGCCATGAACAGCGAGGCCTTGAAGGTGGCGTGGTTGAGGATATGGAACACCGCTGCCACGGCTGCCAGCGGGCTGTTAAGGCCCAGCAGCAGGGTGATCAGGCCCAGGTGGCTGATGGTCGAATAGGCCAGCAGACCCTTGAGATCGTTTTGAAACATCGCGCAGTACGCGCCGAGCACCAGGGTGCAGGCCCCGGCGCCGCTGACAATCCAGAACCATTCTTCGGTGCCGGACAGGGGCGACCACAGGCGCGCCAACAAGAACACCCCGGCCTTGACCATGGTTGCCGAGTGCAGATAAGCCGAAACCGGAGTCGGCGCCGCCATGGCATGGGGCAGCCAGAAATGAAACGGGAATTGTGCACTTTTGCTAAGGGCGCCGATGAGGATCAGCGGCAACAGAATGGGGTACAGGCTGTGAGCTTTGATCTGGTCGCCTGCGGCCAGCACGATGTCCAGATCATAGCTGCCGACAACATGGCCGAGCAGCATGACCCCCGCCAGCAAGCACAAGCCCCCGGCGCCAGTGACCATCAGCGCCATATAGGCGCCGCGTCGGGCGTCAGAGCGGTGGTGCCAATAGCCGATCAGCAGGAACGAGAAGAGGCTGGTCAGTTCCCAGAAAAATACGATCTGGATCAAGTTGCCCGAAATCACCAGGCCGAGCATCGCGCCCATAAACGCCAGGAAAAATGAGAAGAAGCGCGGCACCGGGTCTTCGGGTGACATGTAGTAACGGGCGTACAGAGACACCAGCGCGCCTATGCCCAGGACCAGAATCGAGAACAGCCAGGCAAACCCGTCCATGCGCAGGACAAAATTGAGGCCGATACTCGGCAGCCACATGAACTCTTCACGAATCACCCCACCATGGGCGATTTGCGGATAGAGCAGGGCAACTTGAACTAAGCCGATCAGAGCAATCAAACCGGCCAGCAGTGATTCACTGTTACGTGCGTTGTGCGGCAAAACAGCCGCCAGACAGCTGCCAATAAATGGCAGAAGCAGTAGAACTATCAGGGACATAGGCTTCTAATCTGCAGGAGTTTGCGAACGATCATACGTGGCGGCTTGACGATCACCAACAACGTATCTGTAGATGAATCCTACAAAATGTGTGCAAAACTTTAACAACGAGCCGGGTGCCTTCCTTATTGACCCGCTTGCGAGATGCGAGCGTCGCCCCCATACGTGGGGGCGAGTCATGCCAGGAGATGAGGTTTAACCGGGTGAATGTAGTGCCAAGGCATCACTCGCAGGCTTGATTACCTTGCTTTTCATCCGACTCGCCGGGCGTTTTACCTTTTGTTTTTAACTCACTAACGATCACCGCTGCAACAATCAATACCGCACCGAGCAATGCGATGCCGGGTAAACGCTCCCCGGCGATACGCCCGACGATCCCGGCCCATACCGGTTCACCCGCGTAAATAAGCGTGGCGCGGGTCGGTGAAACACTTTTTTGTGCCCAGTTCATCGCCACTTGAATAATCGCGCTAGCAGCCCCCAGGCCCACCGCGCTGATCAGCAACAGCCAAGAGAAGTCAGGGATGGCCTCGCCGCTCGGCACCACCATCAAGAAGGACAGAATAGACGCGGTGGCGAGCTGCACCACGGTCACCCGTCGCACATCGACTTTGCCGGCATAGGCGCTGATCAGGATTATTTCGGCGGCGATGGCGATTGCACTGATCAGGGTCACGATCTCACCCTGGCTGAAGTTCAGCGATGCACCATTGAGCCCGGACAGCAGCATCAAGCCGGTAAACGCCATCACGATACCGATACTCGGCATCAGGCCGGGTCTGCGGCCCAGTACTAACCACTGCAGCAGCGGCACGAAAGGCACGTAAAGAGCGGTGATAAAGGCCGACTGGCTGCTGGGAATGGTTTGCAGGCCTACGGTTTGCAAGCCGTAACCGAACATGATTGCCGTACCAATGAAAAATCCGGCTTTAAGCTCAAGTCGTGTGAAACCGCGCAAGCTTCGCCAGGAAAACAGCGCCACGATCGTCGCTGCGGCAGCAAAGCGCAGGCCGACAAAAAACATCGGTCCACTGGAGGTCAACGCATGCTGTACCAACAAAAAGGTACCGCCCCAGACCATGGTGATCAGGATCAGCACACACTCTGCTTTACTGAAACGGGCCGTAATAGAACCGAGTTTGGAAGTTTTCAACGTTGACATAACCTTGCACGCCACAAGATGAGAGACGCACAATGCGTCAAAGCTGAGCAGTATACTGCGCACCCCCATAGAGTGAGCAATATAGTGCCCAACGAAATTCCCCATTCTGATCCGTCACAGAGAGGTTTCATGCAACGTACTTCGGTATTGCAGCACGTCAGTCAGAACGTTCGGCGCTTGAGGCTGCTCGCTCACCTTAGCCAAAGTGCACTGTCTGATTTGTCGGGTGTCAGCCGCCGGATGCTGGTTGCGATAGAGGCGGGCGAGAAAAACGTCAGCCTGAGCACCCTTGATCGGGTGGCAGAGGCGTTGAACGTGGCGTTCAGTGATTTGATTCAGGCGCCGGGTTCAGTTGACCCCAGTCGCATCAACGAACTGGCGTGGGCCGGCAATAGCACTGCGAGCAAGGCGGTGTTGCTGGCCAAGGCGGTGGCCCGTAAAGAGATTGAGCTATGGGAATGGACCCTGGTGCCGGGTGACGAATACCACTCGCAGGCTGATGCCGATGGTTGGAGCGAGCAGTTATACGTATTTGAAGGGCGCTTGACGCTGGTGATTGACGAACAGTCGTTCACGTTTGGCGCAGGGGAGTTCTACATGTATGCCAGCAATAAACCGCATTCCTACCGCAATGACGGCGATGAAGTGGTTCGCTTTATCCGCAACGTGGTTATTTAAGAAGGGTGGCGGGACAAACGTCCCGCCGAGCCAGGCTGCCGCACACCGTTCGCTCGCGGTCCAGGCCAATCATTAGGTCAATTGGCTTGAACAGGGTATGTGCTGACTGGGGAATCAGCCCGAGCGATGTCGGTTACACAGCAGACCTGACGCAACACATTGCTTAGCGGATGTTTTTGATGGTGCCTTTGTTGCCGGTAACGGTCACGTTCACCTTCTTGAAGATGAAGTAGTCTTCAACCGACACTGCGTAACGAGGTGCGACGATCAAATCCGAACCCGAGCTCTTGACCGCTTTGTAAGCAGCAGCTGCTTTAGTGGCAGACACTGGGTCTGGCAGGCTGAAAGCAGGAGCAGGGCCGCCATAGGTTACGCCGTCTGCGAACTCGCTGTCGCCGCTGATTTTCAGCACGCCGAACAGAATATCCGAAGACGATTGGCCGGTGATCTCTCCGCCCACTTCAATGTTAGCTTTCAGGTCAGCAGTGACAGTACCCGCGATTGGAGCGTTTGGCTGGCTCACGTTGTGGCTCATGCAACCGCTGGTGGCCAGAACTGCTGCCACTAATGCGACAGGCATCCATATTTTTTTCATCGTAAAGCTCCAAGAGATTTGTCAGTCCGTTCGTTAACGGCGGCGAGACTGTACGTGAGCACTCTTAGGATTAAAGTCAGCCAAGTCCCTCTCTCGCGCAGGCATAAAACCTATTGGAGGTAGGAATTTGGATTGCCTCCTACTTTTACGGGCCTTCACTGTAGGTACGCGGCAGGGCGGGGTGTAATACGCGGGAGGTACGGAAAGATCAAAAGATCTCGAGGCAAATTTTGTCGCGAATATAAGACCCGTGGGAGCGGGCTTGCTCGCGATACAGACGACTCGGTATGGATGTTTCACCCTGTCGATGCAATCGCGAGCAAGCCCGCTCCCACGGCATGCTGAAATAGCCTGAACCCGTTTTAGCGCTGTTCGGTCACGCACTCATCGAGCGCGGAGCGCCAGTCTGGCTGGCTGACTTGCCATTCACGCGCCAGGCGGCTGCAGTCCAGACGTGAATTTTGCGGGCGGGCCGCTGGGGTCGGGTAGGCGCTGGCCGGTATCGGCTCAAGGGTGGCGCACGTTTTGCCTTGGGCCGTCAGGTGCTCGGCAATGGCTTGGGTAAAACCAAACCAGGAGGTTTCACCGGCTGCTGTCAGGTGGTACACCCCCCATGCACCGGCCTGGCCCGCTTGCCAGCGCTCGATCAACGCGCGCGTGCTCCTGGCAATGGTGCCGGCCCAGGTCGGTGCGCCAATCTGGTCAGCCACCACGCGCAGCTCGGTTTTTTCCGGGAGTAAACGCTGCATGGTCAGCAGGAAGTTCTTGCCGTGGGTGGAGTACACCCAACTGGTGCGCAGGATCAAATGCTGCCCGCCCACTGCAGTGATCGCTTGCTCGCCCGCCAATTTGCTTTTGCCGTAGACGCCCAGTGGGCCGGTTGGATCGTCTTCGGTGTAAGGCCCGGGCTTGCTGCCATCGAACACGTAGTCGGTGGAGTAGTGGATCAGTGGAATACCCAGCGCCTTGGCTTCTTCAGCAAAAACGCCCGGCGCGGTGCCATTGATGGCAAACGCCAAGTCCGGCTCGCTTTCTGCCTGATCCACAGCCGTGTGTGCACCGGCGTTAATGATCAAATCCGGGCGATGGGCGCGAACCTGTGCGCGGATCTGTTCGGGCTGGCTCAAATCCAGCTCATCACGGCCCAACACAATCAACTCGGCCACATCGCCAAGCTGCTTTTGCAACTCAACGGCCACCTGGCCGGTCTTGCCGCTGATAAGAATTTTTAAAGGCGTGGCGGTGCGGTTCATGCAATCAGGTCCTTGGCGTCAGTGAAGCCCAGGCGCTGGCCCTGGTAGCTGCCGTCCTGAACACGTTTGCACCACTCCAGGTTGTCCAGGTACCACTGCACGGTTTTGCGCAGGCCGGTTTCAAAGGTTTCTGCGGGCACCCAGCCCAACTCGCGTTCGATTTTGCTGGCGTCGATGGCATAACGCTGGTCATGGCCGGGGCGGTCCTGAACAAAGGTGATCAAGTCTGCGAATTGCGCGACACCGGCAGGGCGCTCAGGTGCCAGCTCTTCGAGCAAGGCACAGATGCCGCGCACCACGTCGATGTTCTTTTGCTCGTTATGCCCGCCTATGTTGTACGTTTCGCCGACCACACCGTCCGTCACCACCTTGAGCAGGGCGCGGGCGTGGTCCTCTACAAACAGCCAGTCGCGCACTTGCAGGCCATTGCCGTACACCGGCAGCGGTTTACCGGCCAGCGCATTGAGAATGACCAGCGGGATGAGTTTTTCCGGGAAATGGAACGGCCCATAGTTATTCGAGCAGTTAGTCACCAGCACCGGCAAACCGTAAGTGCGGTTCCAGGCGCGTACCAAGTGGTCAGACGCCGCCTTGCTGGCCGAATACGGCGAGCTTGGCGCGTACGGCGTAGTTTCAGTGAACAGATCATCAACGCCATGCAAGTCGCCATACACTTCGTCGGTCGAAATATGGTGGAAGCGGAAGGCGCTTTTTGCAGGCTCTTCAAGCGTCGACCAATAAGCACGAGTGGCCTCAAGCAGGCTGTAAGTGCCGACAATGTTGGTCTGGATAAAGTCCGACGGGCCATCGATTGAGCGATCGACGTGCGACTCGGCCGCCAAGTGCATGATCGCCTGCGGCTGGAAACGCTCAATAACTGCGCTCATCGCCGCCTGATCAACGATGTCAGCCTGAACGAACTCGTAACGGGTGTCTGTAGCGATGCTTTGCAGCGATTCCAGATTACCGGCGTAGGTCAACTTGTCGACGTTGAGCACTTCGTGGGAGGTGTCTTTAATCAGGTGACGGATCAGAGCCGAACCAATGAAACCGGCACCGCCGGTGACTAAAATGCGCATGTTCATACTCCTCACACTCTTGCGGTCTCTAGTCATGTAGAGCGTAGCTTGGGAGGATGCACGCGGAGGGGCAAGCGCAAGCAGTACATATTTATCGCCCAGCCCCAATAATTTCCTGCAAACCGTAGTTGTTGACGAGCCTGCGAGGCTACGTCCGATTGCGCAGCGATCGTAAACCCATAAAGCACGCTTCAACTGAAGAATTGCGAAACCCTGACCCACAGATACTTCGCCTGAATACCGCACCCTACAGACGTAGCCTCGCAGGCTCGTCAACGACTACTGGGTGAGACTCGACACTAAAAATTATTAGAATTCAGGGGGTTGCCAGCTTCGATCTTCTAGTACATAATGCGCGCCATCAGCTCGGGGCAACTACCTGAATAGCTGAAGAATCAAAGAGTTGGAAAAGAGTTGTAGCGATCAAGTCGCAAATTTCTTTGCTTTTGATACTTCTAAACAGAAGCTTCAAGCGCAATGGCCGAATAGCAAAATGGTTATGCAGCGGATTGCAAATCCGCCCACGCCGGTTCGATTCCGGCTTCGGCCTCCACATTCAAAGCCCCGTAGATTAAGGTCTGCGGGGCTTTTTTGTTTTCCCCCTAAAGCTCGGAGTTCCGAAACTTTAGGGGGTGGAGTTCCGAAACTATTTCATTTCGAGGGCTTGGCGATGGCTCCAACGCGCCTGTAAACCCGGTTCGTGATCTCCTGTTTTGAGTGGCCAAGCAGCAGGCTGGCATCACTAATGTCAGTGATTTCGGATGCTGCCTTTGGGCGGATATCCTTGAATTGGAATTGGGCGATTTTTTCAGCGTCGCCCAGGGCGCCTTCGCTTATTGCTTTCAGTCTGGCTTTTTCCCGAGCGTCGTCCCAGCGATTGCGCAGCATTTCTTGCGACACTTGGCGCCCGGAAGTATTCAAAATAAAGCGCTTGGAAGTGTGCTGCTTTGTTCTGGTAACTATCGCATCGAGAAGTTGGCCGAGGCTGTTTTTTATGCCGTCGACCTGCATCAAAATCCTGAGTCTTTTCCCCGTCTTTCCTTGTTTAACTGTCAGGTAGTCGCCCTCGATGTCTGCCTGGCTCATTGCGATTACATCAGCTGGTCGTTGCCCTGTCAGATAAGCCAGATCCATGGCGTCTTTCAACTCTTGTGGGGCCTGGCCGTATACGGCAGCCCAAACAACATCGTTGGCGTAGAAGTCGCGGACCTTCTCTTTGTTCTTGCGTACGCCTGCGCAAGGGTTCTCTTTGTCAGTAAAGCCCCATTCTCTTGCCATATTGAATACATGAGATAAAAGGGCGATCTCTCGATTCGCCCTGGTCTTTGCTGTTCGTGCATCGCGATACTGAGCCACCATTGACGGTGTAATTGCATCTATAGGGGCCGTGTCGAATCCTTTGCGCAGATGTTTAAGTTCGGCTTTGTTATCTTTCTGTGTGCGCGGCGCTTTCTTTGGGACTATATCCCGCTCGTACCTGTCGAATATGCCCTTCATTATTTTCAGGTCTGCTGGCTTCGCCTTACATTCAAGTTCGGCCCACTTAAGCCGCGCTTTATCTAGATCTCCGCCCAGTGCTATCTCTTTCCCGTTCGCATCCCTGTAGTAGTAACCAATCCAAACTGTCCCGTTCTTACGCGGGCGCTTACGCCGTACCATCCCTGGCGGCAGATCCCTGTTTTCGGTCTTGCGGGGGCGCATATCAATTCACTCTAGAGAAATCTGGTGTCCAGGCTGGAGCTGGTGGCGGGGTTTGGGTTTCAAGGGAGTTATGAATTGCTCCCAGCATCATGCGTGTGAACATTCGTCCTACCAGTGGGCGACCTCCACGGCTTTCAACAAAGACCCAGTTGCGATCCTTGAGCCATTGGCGTTGGTAGCTCCGGTGTTTGTAGCCCGTCAGTTCGGCTAGCTCTTCCTCGGAGAGAATTTCAGTTTCCATGGGCGTATCTCCATATCGCCGCACTCAAGTGAAGGGCTGTCATGCGGCCTCCCTAAGCACATCGGCTTGGCGCCATGGGTCATTTGCTTTTGCCAATGCAGCCATCGGCGGTGGGCTGACGCTGTTCCCGCACATGTGCACTTGCTGAGTCTTGGTGAACGGCTTGCCGTCGGCGCCGTGACTGATGATGTAGTCGCCCGGGAAGCCCTGGGCCTTGTACAGCTCAGCCGGTTGCAGCATGCGCAGGCAGATATCGACGATCACATACGGCGTGCCTTTTATGGTCACGGTGACCAATGCCAGACGGTCGCGGGTGGTGATGGTTGGGGCTGGCTCGTCGGCGCCGCTAACGTTCTCTGTTCCGTAGTAGCTGATCAGGAATGCTGCGACGCGCAGGGCACCGGCTTCAACCTCGGGCGAAAGCTGTAGCTCCACCAGCGAGCTCTTGCCGCCACCGCCCGCCGTGATGGTTGGCGCGGGCTCGTCCACGGCCTGGCCGACACTGGCGCCGAACTGGCGCTCGAGGAATGCCGTCATTAACCCGTGGTGCGTGCCGCCTGCACTGATGGTGTGCAGTGGGTCACTCAGGTCACGGGCATCGCAGTTGCCGCGCAGGTGCACGAGGTTGGCGGTGACCAGTTGCTGTTGGCTGCCGGTGTTAGTGACTGTGGTCATCGGGTCTTCAATGCTTTTGGCTGCTGTTGTGTTGAAACCGCCATTCATCTGGGCCATGAATACCGTGGAAACCCCCATCGCGTGGGCAGCACCGGCGGGGCGCTTATAGTTGCCGCCGCTGGTGATGGTGGGTAAGGGCTCGTCCAGGGCTTTGCCTTCATCGGCAAACCTGAATTTGACCAAGTGTGCTGACGCTATCGAGTGACCACCACTCGCTGTGACTGTTGCAAGTGGATCGCATGTAGATCTACTTCCATCCCCCCATCGCTTAACCCCGCCCGGCCTGCCTTCGCCGTGAGCCGCGGCAACCATGACCGGGCTAACAACCGAGAACGCGCCGCCTTTCGGGTAGGAGGTGATGGTGCGCAGCGGATCGTCTGCCGACTGCACTGTTTCCCCGGACCAGTTCGCGATCGGCACAATGAACGGCGCAGGATTGTTGATGACGAACTTCATCATGCCCTTGGCGATTCGGCGCAGCGTTGCTTCGGCAAGAGGCTTTGGGCGGCCAAAAATGCTTTTGCTCGGCACCGTCCAATCAATGCACTCGGCGGCGGTGCGCCACTTCTGTTGGCCTTTGCCGGGCTTCTTGGCGTGCGTTGGCTCAGGCCACACGATCGGCTGGCCATCACAGCGGGCAATCATAAACAGGCGCTCGCGGCTGGTCGGGGCTCCGAAGTCGCAGGCCTTGATCACCTTCCATTCCACGACGTAACCCATGCCTTCCAGCAAGGCCACGAATCTGCGCCAGGTGCTGCCGCGCCGCTTCGGGTCGGGCACCAAGAATTGGTTGTCGACCGGAACCCGTTCGCCGGGATCGGCCACCCGATTGGCCGTTTTGCCCTTGCTGGTTGGATGCGGAACCTGATCCAGCGTCATCACACGGCCAGTGGCCTTGTCACGCTTGGCGACCAGACGGCCCCATTGCAGGATTTGCTTCACGTTCTCCAGGCTGATCACCCTGGGCCGCTTCATGCCTGCCCACTTGAGGCCGATCCACGACAGGTTGCGAATCTCGCGCTTGCGCGGCTGGCCACCGGCCGCCTGGCTGTGGTGCGTGCAGTCCGGCGACATATGGAACCAACCCACGGCCCGGCCACCGCACTCGGTATCTGGATCACCTTCGAACACGTCGGTGGTAAAGTGCTTCGCACCCGGGTGGTTCACGGTGTGCATACTGATCGCTTGCTGGCTGTGGTTCTTCGCCACGCTCACCGTACGGCCCAAGCCCATTTCCAGTCCGGTACCGGCGCCGCCACCGCCGCAGAAGAAGTCGACAACGATCTCATCGTCTTGCGGGTTAAAGCCAAGGCCGTATTGGGTTTTGAAATCGAAGGGGTGTTTTTTAAATGAGGTCATGAGTTGACCTTCTTACTATCTACTTTATTGAAAAGTGCTGTGATCAGGTTTTGAGTTTGCATGTGCTGTGTTTCTCGGTAAAGCCCGCCGCCGGAATAGCTGGTGAGAGGTCGCGGCGGGCTGGTGTGCGAGTTGTAAGTCCCTGGGCGGCAGGGATCACCGGTGAATCAAGCCGCTTCCTTTGTTGCTTGAGCATCGAGGTAGGCGGCTAGGTCGTGCAGGTAAACAACTTTTGTTCCCTTCGCGGAGCTGCCAAGCCGAGTCACTTTCAGTTCGATTCGCTTTGCGCTTATTAGGCGAAGCAGGTAGCGATCACTGGCGATGTGGGAAAAGTAGCGTTCGCGAATGGCGGACAGGGTTGGGCATGGTGTTGCCCATTCTTTGCGCAACTGATCGATGGTGTTGCTCACTGTGAATCCTCCCCACACCCCTCCGATTGGGGCACCAACTTGAGGCGAATGAGCTCTGCGAGCCCCTCTTTGCTTTTGCCCTTGGCGGCTGCCAATACGTTGCCGTTGGCGTCAGCAACAACGGCGCCGTATGGATATTCCGGGCAATTGATGGGTGTCACATAGGCGATCTGTTCATCAGCGATCACGGCGTCAACGCAGCGGAATACTTCGGCCAGCTCGACCGACACGCAGGGCAATGCCTCCAGTAGCGCAACAGCTTCGGCTGAAGCGCCAATCAGTGTGGCGCGGCTGATCACCGTCGGATGATTCAGGAACATCGGCACCAGTTTTAGGGCGCCTACAGCGGAGTTGATTGCGTTCTGCTTCATGCTGCGGCGTCCTTCTTGGTGATGGTGATGGTGATGTTCAGCTTCTTGGCGATCCACTCAACGCCCGTTTCCTTCACCATCACGACGGCGTAGTGCACGGGCTTACCAATAGTGGGGTTCCAGCGCACGCGTGCGTCCGAGAACAAGTAGCCTCGTTCACGATGTGCGCTGGCCAGATCGCCGGATGAGTTGATCACGCCGAGTTCCCGCAGCCTGGTGCGAAAGGCGCGGGGCTTGAGTCCGAGCAAAGCGGCGGTTTGATCCAGGGTGCGGTTCATTGGTCGGGCCTCAGGCTGGGATCTGTTCGAGTTGTTGCGGCCGTTCGCGAATCATGAGGTACACCTCATCAAGCGCACGCAAGAACTCCTCAACCGTGCCGTTGTTGTCCACCAGTAGGTCATTCACGTTGCCCGCTATGCCCTTTTCGCTGGCGTGCGGATTCACGGATTGCGCATCTGCCCGCCAAATGTGAATGATCGTGCCGCCGCTTCGGCGGATGAAGTCTGCTTCGTTATCAAAGCGGACATCGCTGACAACGAATCCGGTCACCGCTCCAAGGCTTTTGGTCATGTAGTTGAGGTTTTGCTCCGCGAGCTTCACCCAGACATCCTGATGCACTGTATTACGTGCCCATTCGGTGCCCATCGACTGCATGAGTTGCCGTGGCGAGTGGTCAAGCCAAGCCAAGGGCTGTTCCTTGCGGTCGCCTTCAAAGTCGGTGGGATCGAGGTTGAAAATCGCCATGAGGCCGTCGCGGAGTGGATCAGCGAAGGCGTAGTGTTCAAGCAGGTATGTGCCCGTCAGGTGTTCGGCTGCGGTGGTCTTGCCAGTGCGGGCGCGGCCTGTAAGGCCAATAAGAAGAGGCTTCACGCTGCATCGCCTCCCCACGGTTTTTTATCGTCAGGAGTGGCGGTTGCAGTTGTGATAGCTGGAGTTGCGCAGCCTGGATGAGTTATGGCCAAAAGGCCCGTGGTGCGCTGGAAGTGTGCAACTACTTCGGGATTGGTTGTCGCTGTGGGGTGGAGATAGACCGGGCATCGAGGGTTGCTGTGCTGTGTGGTTTGCATGGCATGCGCTCTGTGGTGAGGAGAGTGATAGCCAATGAAAACGCATTGTTGTTTTTATGTCAACACGTAAGGTTTTATTTTAAAAGGTTGCTCGCTACGATGAGCGCGATCACAGCGACGGCGAAAAGTTTCCAGAAGAGTTTTGTAGATTCCTTAGTGGTTGATTTTTCTTTGGTGGCTGGGTGGTCATAGAATTTTGCTATGACTACAGGTATGGGGCCTGAAGTGTATTCAAGAATTTTTTTAACTTCTGCCGTGTATCTAACGCCGCTATCTAAAAATGGTGCAACATATTTAGCATCATCCTCGGGAACATATCCAATCCAGTCTCCATACTTGGTTAGTACTTTTGTTGCAAATTTACTATGTGTATTGTTCGGCTCTCTTTCGAGAATAATTTCATCACCTTCGAATACGTCCTCGGTAATTGTGTTTGATCGATTTCCGCGACGCGTTCCTGCTACCATGAAGTCGGCTTTAGCTATTGGTGCGTTCGTTTTGTGCTCTTTGCGAGCTTGAAGTGCTACTGCGTTAAGGCTTGGTTCTTTGTCTTTGTTGTGCTCTGTTAGCTCCAGTTTTCGCCTAATTGATGTTGCATAGTGCCTCTCGGTTCGGGGGAGAACTTTTTCTATGGCTAGTGCGATGTCTTTACGCTTGCTATCAGTTATCACACCGTCAGCTGGTATGTCTCTTAGAGTTTCTGAAAGGTATTTTGCTGCTGGTAGTTCGCAGTCGGCTTGCTCAAGCCAGAGGTGTATTGCGTGTATTTCTTCGTCTTCAATAATCCCATCTGCAGTAATTGACTGGCAGATGCTAAGTAGTTCTATCCCTGCAGAGGTCTCTAGTTGTTTTTTTGTAAGGGATGTTCGCTGGGATTTAACTGAAGTCATTAAGTATTCCTACAGTGGGCCGCCATGCCATACGACCCTGGCGATTATTTCAAGACTCTCGATTTCTTTTTCGTTTATTGGTTGGTCTGGGTAGGTGCGCTTGTCGTCGTTGTCGCTACGGATAATCCAGCCGCCAGTAATACCGCGAATTATTCTTTTGATTATCAGCTCGCCCTCGTAACGTCTAATTAAATAGATTCGGCCGTCGTGGGGTTCGATTTGGCTTTCATCAACTAAAACGTCATCTCCGTCGCTAATAGTGGGCTCCATGCTTTGTCCGCGAGCATAGATAGCATGAAGATTCTGTTCTCGTAACGACATGCGTGCTAGCCAATCTCGCTTGAAAACTAGGTTTCCTTTAATGAATACGTGATCATTCCAATAGCCATTGCCTGCCGCTCCTTGGGCGCTGTATTGGGGAATAAACGCGTAGTCTGCGGCGTTCGGTATTATCTCGTGAGGTGATGGACCTGAAGTAGAGTCGGTGTTGCCCTCTATTAGGTTCATAAGCGACACGCCGAGCGCAGATGCTAGAAGGCGTAAATCAGCAATGTTTGGCTCGCGAATGTCTCTTTCATAATTTCCGATACGAGCTTGGCCTTTGTCCCAGCCGCAAAGATCGGCCAGGCCTTGTTGAGATAGTTTTTTCTGTCGCCTTAAGCGGGCGATGCGCGTGCCTAGAGTTTCCATGGTCTGAAAATATCACGATCTGTTTAGGGTTGTGACAACTAAGCGTGTTGCAATAAAAACAAATCGTTGTTATTTTGTTTGGAGAACGATCTGGAGGCTGCTTAGATGAACAGAATTTCAAGCTTTCGTGAAAAAGGCGGGATTTCGCAGACGGCCTTAGCAGGTGCGCTCGGGTGGTCCCAAGGCCGGCTCAGCAACTATGAATCTGGACGGCGGATTCCTAGCCTCAAAGATAGCCGAGCAATAGCTGTGACTCTTAACGCTCTGGGTGTCGTTTGTACGCTCGATGACGTATTTCCGGTCGAGATAGAGCTAATCAAAGCAGCTTGAGTCGCCAGGCTGGACCCCCTCACCACAAGGTTTGTCCAGCCTGGCTACGACGATACACAGCACATGCACATCGGTCGTGGTCGTAGGATAGGGCGTGCCCGTTTCTATTGCTAGACCGTAAAAGGGGTATTTACGGTTATGCATCGCAAAGAACAATCACCGGCCACCGCGCCGGTTCTTTCACTTCGCAAGTCGATCTATCGCGCAGCACATGATTACCACGGCGGTGTCACCGCTTTGGCGATCGATATGGTGATGGACTACGACAGCCTGCAAAAGAAAGTTAAGCATGACTTCGAGCAGCGCTGGCTTGATCCAGATGAGCTGGAAGAGGTTATACGCCTGACGGCCAACCCTTTATTGCTTGATGCCTTGATGCGACCTGCTGGCATGGTCTGGTACAAGCCGGAAGCGGCGGCGCCGACTAAAGAGGCTTTGCTTGCAGTCAGCAAGGTGTTGCACCGCACGGGCCTCTTTGTCTCCAGCATGCACGAAGGTGCTGCTGACAACATTTGGGAGCCGCATGAGGTTGAATGCCTTGAGAAGCATGGCGCCGATGTGATCCGCGCTGTTCTTGGCATCATGGCGGGTGCTCGCCAAGCGATGGAGGATCATCTAAATGGATGATATCGATCGTGCCAACGACCAGGCGCAATATTTACTCGATATGGCGCTTCAGCGCGCCCGTCGCGTGGCCTCTAACCGCCCAAGCGCAGAGTTTTGCGAGGATTGTGACGACCCTATCCCGTTGCTTCGTCAGCAGACGATTGAGGGGGTTGTGACCTGCGTCCATTGTCAGGGGTTGCGGGAGGCTCGGAGATGAGCGGCGATAAAATCCCACTCCAAGTTCACGAACTGCCAAACCTCCTTCAGTACATCTCGCCAGACCAGCGTGACACGTGGGTCGAGGTTGGCATGGGTCTGAAATCTGAGTTCGGGCAGGAGGGTTATGGCCCTTGGAACAACTGGAGCCAGAGCAGCAAGAGTTATGACGGCAAGGCGGCTTTGTCCGTCTGGAAGTCGTTCAAGAAGGCCGGCACCGGAATGGGCACGGTGTTAAAACTGGCCCTTGATGCGGGTTGGAAGCCCGACAAAACCGAAATGACTGCCGAGGAAAAGAAGCGGTTTGCGGCAGAAGCTGAGCTGCGGCGCAAACAGCGTCAGGCGGAGGTCGAGGCTGACGAAGCTTTACTCGAGGAAATGCGTGGGCTGGTGGCGGACGGCTGTTTGCGAATCTGGAACGAGCATTGTCAGTCGGAGGGGCGTAGCCCGTACCTGGACCGTAAGCAGGTTGGCGCATTCGGTGTCGGGTTCTTCAGCACTACGGTCATTCTGTCTATTGATGATCGCAACAAGCGCTGTCAGGTGTGGGCCGGCAGTAATGCCATGCAGTTTTTCAACGGCTTGCCAAAGCCCCGGCCCGACTACCTGAGTTTTCTGGTGTTCAAGCCGGGCAGTATTGCGATCCCGCTTCGTGATGCCGCTGGCAAGTTATGGAGCCTGCAATCGATCAATGGGCAGGGGACCAAACTGTTTCCAAAGTACGGGCGCAAGTCCGGGTGCTTCCATGTGCTGGGGTCGGTCGATTCGCCGACGGTGGTTAGTGAGGCCGAGGGATACGCGACGGCCGCAAGTGTTCACATGGCCAGCGGATGGCCCGTAGCAATGGCGGTTGATTCCGGCAACCTGGTGAACGTCGCCCGGATTCTGCGTGAGATGCACCCTGAAGCTTCGATCGTCATCGCAGGAGATGATGACCCGACTGCACCTGGTAATCCCGGACGGACCAAAGCGACTGCCGCAGCCCTTGAGGTCGGCGGCGTTGCGGCGTTCCCGTATTTTGGGGAGGTTGCTTGATGGCCAAGGACTGGAACGATTTGCAAATCGAGCAAGGGCTTGATGTTGTGCGCACCCAGCTTAATGCAGCGGCTGCTTCTGCTGTCCCTGTTCAGTTGGAAGACCTTCCCCGTTCCCCATCTCTGGAAGAGCCCGCCGAAAACGGCGCTCCGGCTCCAGAGGGGGGCGGGGGGAACGGCTGGACGGCGGAACGGATCTTCACGCGGTTTGCGTTGGTCGAGGGCAAGACGGCGATCTTCGACACGTTCAAACGGGTGATCATCAAGAAGTCCGCTTTCGAAATGCTGGTGACGAAACCGCTTGCGAAGGAATGGCTTGATCTTCCAGTGAAAAAGGTGATCGCCGATGATATGGCCGAGCGCCTGGCGAATAAGGCCAAGGCCGAGGCGAAGTTCAAACAGGTCAGCGGGGAGGGCATGCCTCCGGTTGAGCGCTATGTCTATATCGACGGGACGAAGGACACGTGGGATGTGCAGAAGCGCCGACGCGTTCCGGAGGGCGCGTTGAAGATGTCGCTGGGCGATGCGTACGGTATGTGGTTGAACAGTCCTGACCGCCGCACTGTGGATATGGAGCACATCGTTTTCGACCCTCGCATGACGAAAGACCCTGAGGTCTACATCAACACCTTTGAAGGGCTGCCCTTGGTGCCCGACAGCGCCCGCGACAAGTGCAAGACCTTGCAGTGGATCATCACTTTTCTGTGCAACGGTGATCGAGACGCGGCGGACTGGTTGACGAAGTGGCTTGCCTTCCCGTTGCAAAATGTCGGCGCCAAAATGGATACGGCTGTGCTGTTTCACTCGACAGAGGAAGGCAGCGGCAAGAGTCTTCTATTCAGTGACATCATGGGCCGGATCTATGGTAACTGCGGTGCAACGGTTGGCCAGGCACAGCTTGAGTCGAACTGGACGGTTTGGCAGTCGAACAAGTTGTACGGTGTGTTTGAAGAGGTTGTCAGTCGGGATCAGCGATACAATCAGGTCGGCAAGATCAAACACATGGTCACTGGTAAGACGGTTCGGATGGAGTCCAAATTCGTAAATGGTTGGGAGGAAGCCAACCATATGAACGCGGTGTTCTTGTCGAACGAAATTATGCCATGGCCGATCGGGGAGAAGGATCGGCGGATGTTGGTTATGTGGCCCAAGGATCCATTACCCGAGGCCGAACAAAAGAAGGTCAAGCACGAGCTGGCCAATGGTGGTGTCGAGGCGCTTTATGACTACCTGCTGAGCTATCCGCTCGGTGACTTCGATGAGCGCACTAAACCGCCGAATACGGCAGCGCGTCAGCGTCTGGTAGAGCTGAGTATGGCGAGTTGGCAGACGTTCTTGCGGGAATGGCGATACGGAATGCTTGGTGCTCCGTTTACGGTGTGCGTGAGCAGTGACCTTTATGCGTTGTTTCTGGAGTGGTGCCATCGCAACAAGGAACACACGCTGAGCCACACGAAGTTCAGCGGCTTCATTTCGACCCAGGTCGATAAGGTGCCCCGGGTGCCTTGGATGGAAGGCGCACGCCGGTCATTCGGTACGTTCTTCTTTCCGTGGTCCGGTGTAGAACGGGCGCCTTCCCCGGCCCCATCCTTGACCGCAGCTGCGCTGGGAACGGCGGTTGCCACATGGCGAGAGCAGGCCAAGGCCAGCGGCTGGAGCGTGGATAGCTGGGAACACGTCAAGTTCGCTGACCGGGGGAGTGTGGCCGCATGATGACCAGAAGTGTGTCAGGTGTGTTCCCTGTGTTTCAGGTTGAATTGCGAAACCTGACACAGCTACAGCCCACGGTTTTCGAGGGTTTCCGTACCCGTGTGTCAGGTGTGTCAGGTTTTACCCGCGTGCAGGCGTGCGCACGCGCAGAAACAATGACACTTCATCAACGTTTAATTCGTTTTTTCATGCGTGAAGAAAAACCCAACACACCTGACACACCTGACACAGTAGTTTTAAAGCAATGTTTTATAAGGGATTTTGGTGTGTTGGGTTTGTGTCAGGTTGAAGGTTTTCTGTGTCGGGTTCGGTTTTTCGGGGGGAAGGAACGATGATCGAGGAAATTGAAGAGCTCATGCAGCACTGGGGCAATCAGTTCAACCTGGTTGGTGAGGGCGGCGGTCTGGGCAGCCCGATGGCGACGATCATCGAGTGGGGCGGTTCTGCCCCTCGGGGTACGCCGGGATCTCGCGACTTGATGATGGCGGCAGGTGGCGGCATGGATCACGCGGCACTGGAAGTTGCGGCAGCTCTGGCCCAGCTTGAGCGCCAGTCCGAAAAGGGGGCGTTGTTGGTGACCCTGGCGCGCAATCGCTACCTGCCTCGGCCTTCGTTGTCGGTTCGGTCGCAGTTGCCCTATCTAGGACTCGGGGAAGACGCCGACCGGACGTACAGGAACTGGGTCCATGCGCTGCACCAGCAGGTGCTGGTGATATTGACGGTACGCACTGCGCCAATGCGTGATCGCAATCGGCGCGTCAGATCGCCGGCGACTGATCTGGTGCGTGCTTCTCAAGTGGCAAGGATTAGATCCTTCTGACCGTTCGTCGTCGTGCTTTGTCGTGTTGAGGTCAGATCGCGGTCACATTCGTGTCGTTTGCTGACCTACCGAAAATCACCTCTTTTCGGTTTTTCCGGAGACAGGTAAAAAGTCACCACGATATGCGATTTGCGCCTGAATCGCGGACTGAGCACGTGCTGTGCAGCTTCACCCGGTTCTCCCCGAGCCGGTCACCTAACCCCGCTTCGGCGGGGTTTTTATTATCGGCCCGATGGGTGTCTGCAAGGAGAATCAGCATGAGCGAGCCGGCAACTGTTGTCGTGGCCGGTGGTGTGGGACTGGCGGCTACCGGTCTGTTGGCGGGCGTGGACATGCTCGCGGTGATCGGCGCACTGGCTGGGTCTCTGGTGTTCTTCACCACTACTGAGGAATTGCCGGTCTGGAAGCGTGTTCTCTTCCTGCTGGTGTCTTTCGTGATGGGTTACATGTTCGCCCCTGGCATGGCCGAGGTTGAGTTGTTCGGCACCAGGCCTTTCAAGTACACCGGGCCGGCAGCGTTCGGTGCGTCGGTTGTGGTTGTCACCGTCGCGCTGGCCGTCATCAAGCGACGCGGCCTCATTGCGGAACAGCAAGGGAGGCAGGATGGATAGTCAACTGATGCCGCAAGTACTCACTCAGGCTACGTTCTGGCTGTGCGTGGCGCTGTTCGTTCGCCTGTTCACTTTCCGCCGGCGCGGTGCCCGGTTCCGACGGAGCATGAGTTGTCTTGCCTGGGTGGTGATGGTCGCGGCGGGATCCGCAGTGGTGTACATCGGCAAGGGGCAGTTGGTCATGCCGCCGAACTCTTGGCCGCTAGTGATCGTGCTGGCGGTGTTCGTTGGGTCGGTGTGCCAGAGCAACGGCAATCTGGCCCGTGTCTGGAAGATGGGTTGATGGGCAAGGTATCTGATGACCGACGCGGCAGCAGCACCGAACGGGGCTACGGGTACAAGTGGCAAAAGTCACGCGATGCGCACCTGCGGGCGAATCCGTACTGCACGATGTGTTCGAGTGATCTGCGCCCGGTGGCAGCAACAATCGTTGACCACAAGGTCGCACCCAAGCTGAAGGACGCCAAGGACAGCGGCGATCCGGTGCGCATCAAGGCAGCATGGAAGCTGTTCTGGAACCCAAAGAACTGGGCGAGCCTGTGCAAGTTCTGCCACGACTCGACAAAGCAACGGATGGAGAAGACGGGCCGGCTTCCTGGCTGCGGGGCTGACGGTCGACCGACCGACCCCGGTCACCACTGGAACCGGTGACCGTTGGGCTTAGCGCCGTTAGTATTTTTTTAAGCGAGTATTTTTCTAAGCCCAAAAATACGAGAAAGGCTGTAGCCAAAAAAATTGACCACCCAGGGGCAGGGGGGGTGAAAAACTTTTTTTGGACATCGTTCTAGACCGCTCGCCCCCCTCTCTTCGCAAAGTCGGGAAAAATGAGGGAGGGGGGGTATCAATAGGCAGGGGTATTTATGGCCGGAAACGGAAACTCGGGTCGCCCTGGCAAACCAGCGGCGCTCAAACTTTTACAGGGCAATCGAGGTCGGGAAAACGTGGGCGACTTGTTGGCTGAAGTCGCTTCGCCTGGTTTCCCGGTTGAAGCCCCGCCGATGCCGGATGTGCTGTCGGCTGAAGCCATTGCTGAGTGGGAGCAGTTGACTCCCGCACTGATCGCCCTGGGCCTCGTTTCAAATCTGGATTCCATGGCGCTGGCGACGTATTGCCAGGCTTTTGCGGATTGGCGTCGTTACCAACGACTGATCGCCCAGCGCAATGCGGCATCCGATGATGAGTTGGGTGGCGATATTCAAACATTCAAAACCGGCGCGCAGCAAATGCACGTCCTGCGCCAACTGGCGAATGACGCCGAAAAACGCGCTAACGCGGCAGGTGCCCAGTTTGGTTTATCGCCGATGGCTCGGCGCAACCTGAAAACGTTGCCGCAAGGTCAAGGTGAGCTGTTCCCACATGAGCAACGAGACGCCGCAAACAAATACTTCAGTTGATGACCGGGTTGCCAGCTTTGCCCACGCGGTGCTGGCTGGGGAAATTGTCGCCGGTCCCAACGTTCGTAACTCCTGCAAGCGACATCTACGGGATGTGGAGCACGGCCAGGCCCGTGGCCTGATCTGGGTTCAAGAGTTGGCAGATCGGGCAATAGGATTTTTTGAAGACGTGCTGTGCCTCAACGGCGGCGAGTATGAGGGCAAGCCCTTTCTGTTGGCCCCGTGGCAAGCGTTTGTGGTGGGCAGCCTGTTTGGCTGGATGACCGAGGACGGCTTTCGCCGTTTTCGTCTTGCTTACATTGAGACGGGCAAGGGGTCCGGCAAAAGTCCGCTGGTGGGCGGCATCGGTCTGTACGGGCTGGTTTCCGATGGCGAGCAACGCGCCGAGGTGTACGCCGCTGCGACCAAACGCGATCAGGCCATGATCCTGTTCCGTGATGCGGTGTCGATGGTGAACATGTCGCCGTTGCTGTCCAAGCGTTTGCTTCAGTCGGGCCGCGACGAAAAAGTCTGGAACCTGTTCTACCCCAACACCAATTCGTTCTTTCGTCCGATCAGTGCCGACGAAGGCCAGTCCGGCCCGCGTCCGCACATCGGCCTGCTGGATGAGCTGCACGAACACAAGACCGCCACCACCGTAAACATGATGCGCGCCGGTACCAAGAACCGCCGCAAAGCCATGGTGGTGATGATCACTAACAGCGGCTCTGACAAAAAGACGGTCTGCGGTCAGTACCACGACCTGGGTGTGCGGATCTGCGCGGGCATTGAGGATGACGACAGTTTCTTCGCGTTCATCTGCTCGCTGGATGAGGGCGACGACCCGTTCAAGGACGAAGCCTGCTGGCCCAAGGTCAATCCTTCGCTGGATTACATCGTCGAAGGGCAAACCGATGGCATCCCCGGTCGCAAGTATCTGCGTGAGCAGGTCCAGGCGGCCCGAGGGTTGCCCGCGCAGGAGTCGGTAGTGCGCCGTCTTAACTTCTGCGAGTGGACGCAAGCCGATGCGCCGTGGATTTCTTGGGGCGTCTGGAAGCAGGCCGAAGAACGCGTGCCCATGCGGCTACTGCGTAACCGGCGATGTGTTGGCGGGCTCGACCTTGCCAGCACCACGGACTTGACTGCGTTCGTTCTGATCTTCTGGCCCGCCCCACACGATCCGCACTGGCGGCTGCTGCCGTACTTCTGGATTCCAGACGATGACCTGCAGGGGCGTGAAGACCGCGACAAGGTGCCCTACGCCATGTGGGTCAAGCAGGGGCACCTTGAAACCACTCCGGGCCGGGCGATCAGCAAGCTGCATGTGCTGCGTCGGCTGGTCACTATCTGTGCGTACTTCGATGTCGAGCGCATCGCCTATGACCGGTGGCGCATTGAAGACCTGCTGCAGCTGATGTCTGAGTACGACATTGCACTGCCGGAAATGGTGGGCTTCGGCCAAGGCTATAAGGACATGGGGCCTGCGGTGGATGAGTTTGAGCGCCGCCTGCTGGGCTTGGCGCCCGAGCAGGAAGCCATCGATCTTGACCCCTCTGAATGGGAGGTCGTCGACAGTGAAACCGTCGAAACCCTGCGTCACGACGGCAACCCGGTCATGACCTGGTGCGCCGGTAACGCGGTGATCGTTTCGGACCCGGCCAACAACCGTAAGGCCGACAAGGCCAAGGCGACGGGCCGGATTGACGGCATCGTCGCCTCCATCATGGCCGTTGGGATCAGCAGCAAAGCTGCCGGCCCGACGGGTAAATCTATCTACGACGAAGGGGCAGGTATATGAAATTGGTCATCGTTTCATGGTTGGCCGGTCTGCTGGGCTTCGGTCTGCTGGTGGGCGGCGTCGCCATGATCAGTTCGCCGGTTGCCTGCATCGTCGCAGGCGTTGGCTTAATGGCCTGGGCATTCCTGGCAGATCGCGCAGCCGCTGTGTTGAAAACCAAACCCAAACCCCAAGGAGGCTGAGCATGTTCTTTTCAAGCGTGCTCGGCGAGGGGCGTGGGAATCTGACAGAGGGCAACAGCGGTTTTTGGCGTGGCCTTCTGGGCGGTGGCCGCAACAGTTCGGGGGTGAAGGTCACGCCTGAGTCAGCGCTGGGTCTGCCGATCCTGCAGAACTGCATCACGCTGCTGGCCGAAACCATGGGCCAGCTACCGTGCGAGATGTACCGCCGAATGGACAAGGGCCAGCGGGAAGCTGCCATAAATCACCCTGCATATGACGTGCTGCGGTACCAGCCGAACGGGTTTCAGACGCCGTATGAATACCTGGAGTGCACCCAAGGCGCTGCAGGCTTACGTGGCAACGCTTACAGCTTCATTGATCGTCGGGACGATGGAAACGTCGTGGCCCTGTGGCCGTTGAGTAACGACAAGGTGCAGGTGCTGAGGGGCGGGGACATGCTGCCCTATTACCGGATCAGCGGCGGTGAAGCGGTACCAATGCGCATGATTCACCACGTGCGCTGGTTCAGTACCAACCATTACGTAGGGTTGTCGCCCATCGAGGTACACGCTGAATCGTTGGGCCTGGCTCAGGCAGTACGCCAATACACCGGCAAAAGCTTTGCCAACGGCGTGACTGTTTCCGGCGTGATCGAGCGGCCACGTGAAGCCCCGGCGATCAAGGATCAGGGCAGCATCGACAAGATTGTCGATCAGTGGGGGCAAAAGTTTGGCGGCATGGACAACGCCAAAAAGGTTGCCCTGCTGCAAGAGGGTATGACCTTCAAGCCCGTCTCTATGAACAACGTCGATGCTGAGGTGCTGGGCATCCTCAAAACCACCGGTACCGACATTGCCCGGATCTACAAGATACCGCTGCCGATGGTCAACGACTTGGAAAAGTCGAACTACAACACCCTTGAGCAGTTGATGATTCAGTTCGTGGTGTTCGCCCTGTTGCCCTGGGTCAAGCGTCATGAGCAGTCGATGATGCGCGACTTCCTGTTGCCCGCTGACCGGCGCGAATACTTCATTGAGTTCAACTTGTCCGGCCTGTTGCGCGGTGACCAAAAGAGCCGCTATGAGGCCTACGCCATTGGGCGCCAGTGGGGTTGGCTCAGCGTCAACGACATCCGCCGGTTGGAGAACATGCCCCCGGTACCGGGCGGCGATATTTACCTGCAACCGCTGAACATGGTGGACGCAGGCAAGGGCGCCGCTGACTTGAGCAACCCCAACGTGCGAGCGCAACTCGAACTGCAGCACGCTGAATTAGAGAGGATTCTCGCGCAATGAAAAACTACCTGCGAGCCTCCAGCCTGCTGTTCAATCAGCCGCTGTTGGTGACGCCTGACATGTTGGACCTGGGCGTTCGCTGGGCCAATCAGGCAATGAGCTTGAACATCGTCAACATTGGCAGCCAGGGTGCTGCGAAGTTGTGGTCGGACGATGAAGTTGACCGAGTCGCCCTGCGTGAGGAAGAGCGTCGGACGGCCATCGCACGCACGGGCATCGAGGTGATTCCGGTCAGCGGCGTGTTAGTCAGCCGTGGCAGCCACGTCAGCATGTGCGAAACCATGACCAGCTACGAAACGCTACGGGCTCAGATTAGCAACGCTGTTGCTGATCCGATGGTCGAGCGCATCGTGTTGGACATCGACAGCCCAGGCGGCTCCGCTGTTGGCGCGTTTGAATTGGCGGCGGACATTCGCGCCATGGCCCAGCAGAAGCCCATCACCGGCATCGTCAACTTCATGGCCTACAGCGGCGGCTACTTGATCGGCGCCGCGTGCAGCGAGCTGGTGGTGAGCCAGACCAGTGGGGTCGGATCAATCGGCGTCATCGCCAGTCACATGGACCGCTCCAAGATGGAGGAGGGCATGGGTGTCAAGGTGACCACTGTGTTTGCTGGTGCCCACAAAAACGACCTCAGCCCTCACGAGCCGTTGAGCGACCAGTCGCTCAAGTACCTGAACGACGTGGTGCAGGAAAGCTATCAACTGTTCGTCAACGCGATTGCGGAGTATCGCGGGCTATCGGTGCAGCAGGTCATCGCCACCGAAGCTGGCTTGTATCGAGGCCAGGCCGGTATCGCTGCAGGCCTGGCAGATCGGATGCAAAGCCCGCAACAGGCGGTTGATGACCTCTCAAACTCGGTGGCATTGAGCCGAAGCAACCGGCAGCAAGGCCGCCTTGCGGTGCGTGCCGCAGCACTGAATTTTCAAACCCAGATCTGACCGCGTTCGCGGCAGTCTTCGATGCCCGCCTTGTGCGGGTTTTTTTATGCCCAGGAGGCAGCATGTCCCTTGTACTTCAACTGCGTAGCGAACGCGCCAAGATCAACACCACGCTTCAAGCGCTGGCCAAACTTGAGGCCGATGGCGAGGCGCTGTCCGCCGAGCAACTGTCTCAGTTCACCGCCCTGGAAGCTGAGTTCAACGCACTGACTGACAAAATCAGTCGCGCGGAACAGGCCGAGCGAATGGCGGCAGCCAGTGCGGTCCCGGTCAACGAGTCGGCACAAGGACGCACCGGCCCTCCACCCGGCCATATTTCCGGATCTGGCCCAGTTGAGGCTCCGGGCGTGCGCATGGCACAGATGGTACGCTTGCTAGCTGCTGCTGGAGGCAATCAGCAGCAAGCCGCCCAGATGGCGCAGCAAGGTGGTTTCTCTACTGATGTTGCCATGGCGTTGAGCACCGTGACGCCGGGTGCGGGCGGCGTGCTGGTCCCTCAAAACTTTGCAACCGAGATCATTGAGGCTCTGCGCCCGATGTCGGTTGTGCGCAAGATGGGTACCCGTAGCTTGCCCCTGAACAACGGCAACCTGACCATGCCGCGTATCACCGGCAACACGGTGGTGACCTATATCGGTACCGAAACCGATATCCCGATTACCGGCATGACTTTCGCCGATACAAAGCTGTCCGCGAAAAAAGCGGCCGCGATTGTGCCGATCTCGAACGACTTGATCGCCACGGCGGGCATTAGCCCGCGCATCGATGACATCGTTGTCAGCGATTTGGCGGTGTCGATGGGGCTGTCTGAGGATCTGCACTTTATCCGCGCCGACGGTTCGGGCTCGCTGCCCAAGGGCATGCGCTACTGGGCGCAGGCGTTCAACGTGTTGCCAGCTCCCAGCACGGCTGGCATTACCCTGGAAAAGATCGACCTGTTTTGCGGCGGCATGATGCTTCGCATCGAAACGGCCAACGTGATGATGAAGGACTGCGGCTGGTTGATGCATCCGCGCGTGTTCCGCTGGTTGCAGTCGCTGCGTGATGGCAACGGCAACAAAGCCTATCCGGAAATCGAACAGGGCATGTTCAAGGGCTACCCGGTGGGCCTGAGCAATCAGATCCCGGTGAACCTCGGCGCCGATGGCAATGAAACCGAATTCTACTTCGTCAACTTCGCCGACATGATGATCGGCGAAGACATGGACCTGACGATCTCGTTCAGCAGCGAGGCGGCTTACAAAGACGCTGAAGGCAACATGGTCAGTGCCTTCCAGCGCGATCAGACGCTGGTCAAGGTCATCGCCAAACACGACTTTGGCCCACGCCACGTTGAAAGCATTGTCGTCGCTGTCGCCGTCAAGTGGGGCGCTGGCATGTAATCCCTTTGCCCCGCCTCGGCGGGGCTTTGCATATTTGAGGTTCACGTGATGAGCGACAAAATTGTTGTGCGTTTTTTGAAAGCCTGGCGCGGTTACTCGGCTGATGAGCTGGCCGGGTTCGATCCTGATGTTGTCGAAGGGCTGAAAGCCAAGGGCTTCGCTGAAGTCTATGAGGGGGCGGGTGGGGCGACATCCAGACAGCGGGCAAGTAAGCCAGCGGCCTCGAAACCCCGCGCCGCGAAGCCCAGTGGCAAGCCTGATGAAAGCGGTGAGGGTGGTTCTGACGATGTTGATGCTGGTGGTGCTGAAAACGGCGAAGGCACTGACGGCGCCGACGGTGGTGGAGCTGCTGACGAAAGCACCGAAAATACCGATGACGAAGCGAAGCCTTAAATCGTGGCCCGTCGAATCGAGTACCTTGGCGATCCGGTATTAACCCTGGCACAGGTGGCTTTCCAGTGCCGGGTTGAGCCCGAAGACATGGAGCCCGTGTTAATCGAGCAGATCGTAATCCCAGGCGTCACCGGGCAATGCGAGTCGAAGACGGGCGCGGCGATCCGGGCTGCGCTGTACGAAGAAGACTGGCCCGCGACCTTCGCGTCTGGTCACGCCCTGGACGTGGGGCAGGCCACGGAAATCGTCTCGATCATGTCCCAACTGCCCGATGGCACATGGGCGGCGCAGCCTGCACCGTTCGAGCTGCAGCAGGGCCAGCGGGAAAGCTACCTGTTCTTTCCGGGTGGTCGCCCCGTTGGGCCGTTGCGGGTTCGCTATAAGGCCGGCCTCGATCTTGATCTGAACCCCGGTGTGCGCAACTGGCTGTTAATGGCGGCTGCGACGATCTACCGGCACCCGGAAATGTTCCTAGTGGGGCAGACCTTGGCCGAGTTGCCATCGGCATTCCTCGATCACCTGGTGGCCGATGTCACCGTACCGCCGAGGTTTTAACAATGGCCATGCGCGAACCGAGTGCGGGGGAACTCAACCGGCGTATCACTTTGCGGTTGAGAACCGATATCCCGGCGCTGGATCAGGGGCTGGATTCTCTGTTCACCGATCAGAAAAGACGCTGGGCAAAGATTGAGCCGGTCGGTACCGCTGTGTACGCGAACGGTGTGCAGACCGACATGAAAGTCACCCACCGGGTGACGTTCTACTACCTCAAAGGCATGAGCGAGTCCCACGAAGTGCTGCACGGCACCACGATTTATCGCGTGCGCCGGGTTGCGGACATGAACGGCAATCGTCGGTTTACCTTGCTTGAGGTTGAGGAACTCGGCCCCGAGCAACCCAGGGGAAGTATTTATGGCTAACTCAGCATCGATTGAGAGCTACTTGCACTTTGAAGGCTATGACAGCCTGCCGCGAGACATCTTCGACAAGAAGAAAATACGGGCGGGCATGCGCAAAGCTGGGCGGCTGGTCATGCAACGGGCGCAGATGAATCTGGCGCTTGCGCGGGGCGCAGATGGCTATCCAGTCAACCGCACCGGGGCGACGTTAGAGTCGATTTCTTTCAAGGTGTCGCGATCAGGGTTCTTGGTCAAAGTGGCTCCGCGCAAGACCAGTGCCATGCCAGAGTTTTACCCGGCCTACCTGCACTATGGGGTCAAAGTGGGCCGACGACTTGGCAAGCTAGCTCCTGGAAAGGGTAGAGGTAAGTCTAACCGTCGGCGTGCCGGGGATCGGGCTGCGGCTCTTGCTGTTCGTGCAGCAGGTGAATGGCGTATCAAGCCTCGTGACAACTACATGGCCGATGCCTTGCAGGATTCTAAATCAGAAGTTCAGGCCATTCTCTCGGCGGCGTTCGCTGCGGCTTTAAGCTGATCAATCCAGCAATTGCTGGCCCTTATCTTTCTGGATCAACGATGAAAATCAGTCAAATCGTTGCGCATCTGCGCACGTATTGTCCTGCCTTTTCTGGTCGCGTGTCGGCTGGTATCGACTGGGATGCTGTGGCCAGCAGTGCCAAGTTGAGCCACCCATCGGCCTACGTCATTGCAGCTGGTGATGACGCGGGTCAGAACGATCTGCAAAACGGTGTGCGTCAAAACATCACCGACTTGTTCGATGTGGTCTTGGTGCTCGATAGCACGGATGAGCGCGGCCAGGAGGCCGCTGATTTATTGCATGACCTGCGGGCAGAGCTATGGAAGGCACTAGTGGGCTGGCAGCCTGGCACTGAGTACGACCCGGTCGAGTACGGGGGTGGCAGCTTGGTGTTTATCAACCGGGCGCGCGTTGTTTACCGCTTCAGTTTTGAAGCGGAGTTTCAATTAGGGCGCAACAACAAAGCTGACCCGCCAGAGACTTGGCATGAGCTGGATTTGGACGGCTTGCCTCACCTGGAGGGGGTCGATATGGCTTACGACTTTATCGATCCCCTGAACGATAAAAACCTTTCCGAGAGCGGCCCTGACGGTCGTATCGAATTTCAAACGCGCGAGGATCTACCCCAGTGACGCGACTCCATGTGAAGCCGGCCGAAGGTCGGGCCGCCCCTGACCCGGGCAACAACTACGCGTTGTTGCCCGCTGAGGGCGGGTTGGTGCCGGACAATGCCTATTGGCAGCGTCGGCTAAAGGATCAAGACGTGATCAAGGTCGAAGCCCCGGATGAGCCGGCGCCGGTCGTGGTCGAAACCAAGGCCGTGAAAGGGGCAAAGGCGAATGAACTTTAACAACATCCCCAGTGATATTCGGGTGCCGCTGTTTTATGCCGAGGTTGATAACAGCCAAGCCAACAGCGCCACTTCGACCATGCCGCGCTTGATCGTGGCGCAGGTTAACGATGATTCGACCGCCGCCGAGGTGGGTAAGCTGACCCTTGTATCGAGCCTGGGGCTTGCTATCGGCATTGGTGGCCCCGGCTCAATGCTTGCGCAGATGTACGAGACATGGCGGCGCATTGATCCGGCGGGTGAGGTCTGGTGTTTGCCGGTCAAGGGCACGGGCACCAAGGCATCCGGTACGGTCACAATCACCGGCGCCGCGACGGAATCCGGCCTTCTGAACCTGTATGTAGGCGGTGTCCGCGTGCGTGCGGTGGTGGCCAGCGGCGCGGCCTTGGCAGAGGTGGCCAAGTCACTGGCAGCGGCGGTTAACGCGGCGAGCCTTCCGGTAACCGCGACCAGCGCGGAGGGCGTAGTAACCTTGACGTGCAAGTGGTCAGGCGAGAGCGGCAATGACATTGCATTGCAGTTGAACCGCCTCGGGCGCAACAATGGCGAATCGACCCCGGCGGGCTTAACCGTGGCGCTGTCGGCGATGGCCAAGGGCGCCGGTTCGCCAGAAGTGGCCGACCTGCTGGCCAGTCTGGGGGATGAACCCTTTGAGTTCATTTGCTCGCCGTGGACTGACGCCACGTCGCTCAATGCCTGGCAGGAGTTCATGGGCGACTCTGCGGGCCGCTGGAGCTGGGCCAAACAGCTTTATGGCCATCTGTACGCCGCCAAGCGCGGCACGGTCGGGCAGTTGGTGGCATTTGGTGTTACGCGTAACGACCAGCATGCCACTATTCACGGCTTTGAGCCGGGTTGCCCTGATCCGTTCTGGCGTGTGGCAGCGGCTTACGCGGCGCGCACGGCAGTATTTATTTCTGCTGATCCAGCCCGACCAACCCAAACCGGCGAACTGACAGGCATTGCACCGGCCCCGGCAGGCGAGCGCTTCACGCTCACTGAGCGTCAATCGCTGCTGACGCATGGCATTGCTACGGCCTCATTTAGCGGCGGCGTCCAGCGCATCGAACGCGGTATTACGAGCTATCAGCGTAACGCGTTCGATCAGCCCGATGATTCATACCTTGACAGTGAGTCACTGCACCAGTCGGCCTACGTGATCAGCTACCTAAAGTCGGTCATTACCAGCAAGTACGGGCGGCACAAGCTGGCCAACGATGGCACGCGCTTCGGCGCCGGTCAGGCCATCGTGACGCCGAACGTGATCCGCGGCGAAATGATCGCCAGTTATTACGCGCTGGAGCGCTTGGGCATCGTCGAAAACGCGGACGCCTTCGCCCAGTACCTGATTGTCGAACGTTCGGCGACCAACCCTAATCGGTTGGACGTGCTGTTCCCGCCTGACCTGGTAAACCAATTGCGAGTGTTCGCGCTGCAGTATCAATTCCGGCTGCAGTACGCAGTCTGATTTAACAAACGTCCAAAGCCCGCCAAGTGCGGGCTTTTTTGTGGGAGATCGCAATGGGCAAGAAAGTAGCCGGCACCGTCTACGTCAAGATTGACGGCGGCCAAGCGACCGTTACCGGGGGCGTTGAATGTCCGCTGAGTGACGTCAAGCGCGAAACCGTGGCCCCGGGTTTTTTCAAAGAAGAAGACCTGCCGGCATATGTAAAGTTGACGTGTGTGAATGACCCTGATTTGCCTAAAAAACAAATCATGTCTGCGACCAACTCGACGGTCACCGTTGAGTACGGCAATGGTGATGTTTACGTGCTTTCGGGCGCGTATGTAGTGGGCGAGCCGTCCGCAAAGGGCGATGACGGCACGATTGATTTTGAATGGAACGGCACCAAAGGGGTTTGGCAATGAGCGAATACAAACTGAGCGCACCTATCCAGGCGCACGGCGAAGAAGTCCACAGCATCACGTTGCGCCGTCCGACCGTACCGGAATGCCGCGCTATCAAGTCGCTTCCCTATGTCATGGGTAAAGACGATGAAGTAACCCTGAATATTGACGTGTGCGCCAAGTTCATTGCGGTGTGTGGCGCGATTCCGGCCCCCTCGGTTAACCAATTGGACCTGGCCGACCTCAATGCACTGGCCTGGGAGATCGCTGGTTTTTTCTTGACGCCGGCTTCCGGGGCGAAGAAGCCGGAGACGGCACCGGAGACAGTGCCGAGCTAACCCAGCTTGTTGGGCTTGTGTACGACCTTGCATGGTTCTGGAAGGTCGACCCTGAACAGATGATGAGTCGCCCGCTAGACGTGCTGCAAGAGACTTTGCGGCACGCAGAGCGCATTAGTGCGGCCGGCGCGCAGGGGTAGGTATGGCGGATAAGTTTCAGCTTAAGGCGCTCATTACGGGTGTCGACAAGCTATCGCCCACGCTGACCGGCATTCGCAAGCGTGTTGCCGGTTTTCGTAAGCAGATGGAAAGTTCAGGTCTTGGCAATATCGGCTTTGCCGACATTGTGAAGGGTGGTGCCTTTGCAGCCCCGTTCATTACGGGCGTGCAGGAAGCCATTAAGTTTGAATCGGCAATGGCGGATGTGAGGAAGGTCGTCAACTTCGACACGCCAGAACAGTTCAAGCAGATGGGCGATGACGTGCGCAAGATGTCTGAGGCGCTACCGATGAGCGCCGAGGGCATCGCCAAAATTGTTGCGGCGGGCGGTCAAGCCTCCATCCCGCGTGCTGAACTGAAGGCGTTTGCAGAAGACGCGGTAAAGATGGGTATTGCCTTCGACCAGACTGCCGAGCAGTCCGGCGAAATGATGGCCAAGTGGCGAACCTCGTTCAAGTTGACGCAGCCCGAAGTGGTCGCGTTGGCGGACAAGATCAACTACTTGAGCAACACGGGCCCGGCCAGCGCTCAGCAAATTTCGGACATTGTGACGCGCATTGGCCCCTTGGGTGAGATCGCGGGCCTGGCCTCTGGTCAGATCGCGGCGATGGGTGCGACCTTGGCGGGCGTGGGCGTGCCAAGCGAAGTGGCGGCAACCGGCATGAAGAACTTCATGCTGGCCTTAACGAAAGGATCTGCGGCTACGAAGGCGCAAAAGGATGCCTTTAAATCGCTCCGACTTGATACCAAAAAGCTGGCCGAGGGTATGCAGAAAGATGCCCAGGGCACGATGCTGGATGTACTCAAGTCTATATCTGATGTCGACAAAACAAAGCAGGCAGGGATTCTGACGCAGATTTTCGGCACAGAGTCGGTGACGGCAATTTCCCCGATGTTGACCAACCTTGATCTGTTGAGACGCAACTTCAAAAACGCCGGGGATGAAGCTCAATACACGGGCTCAATGCAGTCTGAGTACACGTCACGGGCAGCGACTACGGCTAACGCCATCCAGTTGCTAACTAACCGGCTTGTAAGTGCCGGTATCTCATTAGGCAACATTTTCTTGCCGCCACTGAACGAGGCCATTGCAACCCTTGGCCCGATGATCAGCATGGTGGGTGATCTGGCCGCTGCTAACCCTTGGTTGGTTAAAGGGCTGTTGGGTGCTGCCATTGGGTTTAGCGTGCTACGCCTGGCTGTCATGGCGGCTACGGTGGCCACCAAAATATTCAGTTCGGTCGTTGGCATGAGCCCAGTGGGCTTAATTGTGCGCGGCATTGCGCTGGCAGCGGGCTTGCTGATTGCCAACTGGTCGTCTGTTGCGCCTTACTTTGCGGCGGTCTGGGAGCGTATTGGCGGGCCACTGACAGCCCTGTGGGAGTTGTTCAAAACCTTTGTTTCCTACACACCGCTGGGCCAGATTATCGCCAACTGGGATCCGATCGTTACGTGGTTCAAAAGCATGTACGAGCGGATCAAGCCTTACCTTGAGCCGCTGATGCAGATGGGTGAGTGGGTCGGTGGAAAGCTGGGGATTGTGACCACGGGCGGGGCCGGCGGTAATGGCTCAAGTCCGTTGGTCAACTACAGCGGCGCCGCAATGGGGCCTAGTCCTTTGGTGTCTGCCGGTGGGCAATCCCCTGGGCAATCGTTGCTGATGCAGGCTCAAGCCAATACCAAGACGCAGCTTGAAGGGGGAATGGTCATGCGCTTTGAAAATGCGCCGCCGGGCTTTCGGGTTGATCCTGGTACCAGTAATCAGCCAGGGCTTTCGATCACGCCGAAGGTCGGCTATCGCTCGCTTGGAGGGGCAAATCAATGAGTGAGTGGCGTGACAGGATGCAAGGCGCCTCCTTTCGGGGGGTGCCGTTCTGGCTGGACGGCGACAGTGTGAACGTGGGCCGCCGCACGCAAGTGCATGAATATCCCCAGCGGGATCAGCCCTACGTGGAGGATCTTGGGCGGCGCACGCGGGAGTACAAATTCTCGGGTTTTGTAGCGGGGGATGATTGCCTTGCGCAGCGTGACAAGCTGCTGACAGCGCTGGACACGCCCGGACCGGGGGAGTTGGTACACCCTTGGTTTGGGCGGATGACGGTTACGGCCGGCGATTGTGAGGTGTCCCACGCGCGCAATGAAATGGGCGTGGTGCGCTTTAGCATGGCGTTCATCGACGGCATGCTGGCCTTCCCGGTTCAGTCGGCCAATACCCGGCGCTTGCTGGCAGAACAGGCGCCGGGCTTGCTGGACTCGATCAAAAGCCGGTACGCCGAGGCAATGAGCAAGGTCGATTTGGTTCGGCAGCGCGTGAGCGCTGTGCGGGCTGCGGTGGCCAGCGTTCATGCCTTTGCGATTGGCTTTCTCAAGCCCTTTACAACCTTGGCGGCTGATCTGGATGCGTTTGTGTATTCCATTATCAACGCCCCGGGCGCGTTTGCGGCCAGCCTGCTTAGTGATATTTCAAGCCTTAAGCGCACGTTCAGCGGCTACGGTGCGAGCGGGTCGTTTAAGGGGGTTAAGGCCAAAGCTTCGGCCTTGTCGTCGCTGCGCGATTCGGCGCCCGTTACGGATAACGAAGAAGTGGCCTTGATCCAAGCGGCGGTGATTGGGCTTATTCAGGATGCCGCGCTCTTGGATTTGCTGCTGGACATGGCCCAAGTCCCTATAGCGGTAAGTGAGGGTGTCAGTGAGCCGGCCGATCTGGACGTGCAACTGGCCCAGCAAGGCGCCACGGTCGAGGCGGGTAGCTCGGTCGAAACGACTGTTCCGGTCGCTGATGACGTTCTGGACGCGCGTGACGCGATCAGTGACGCGTTGTGGTCTGTTGCCGGTGACAGCCAGCCAGAACACTTTGGCGCGCTGAGCGGCGTTCGGCTGGCCCTTGACCGGCACCTGACCGAAGTGGCCCGAAGCGGCATAGGCCTGCGCACCTATGCGCCGATTGAGACTGTTTCGGCGTTGGTGTTGGCTCATGCGCTGTACGGCGATGCGCTGCGCAGCGGCGAAATCGTTACGCGTAACCGCGTGCGTCACCCGGGCTTTGTGCCGGCAACAGAACTTCAAGTAGCGAAGACCTGACCATGAATGATGTGAACAAAGTCACTCTTAGTGTGGGTGGGCACGACTACGCCGGTTGGTTGTCGGTCAGCATTGGTGCTGGCATTGAGCGACAGGCGCGGGACTTTACCCTGGGGATCACCTGGCGGTGGCCGGGTGGTGGTGACGTGCCGATCAGAATCCGCCAAGGCGAAGCGCTGGAACTGCGCATTGGCCAAGACCTGGTGTTAACGGGTTACGTGTTTTCGACGCCGATCCGTTACGACGCTGAGTCGATAACGCTGAGCGTTGCCGGTCGTTCTTGCACGGCGGATCTGGTGGACTGCGGCGCGGTCAACAAACCGGGCCAGTGGCGTGGCCAAAGCGTGCAAAAGATCGTTGAGGCCATTGCCGGTGAGTACGGAATCAAGGTGGTTAACGATGCCAAGACTAGCGAGGGCATTGAAGATCACACGATTGAGCCGGGGGAGACGGCCTTTGAAAGCATCGACCGGCTGTTAACACAGTCACTTTTGTTCAGCACCGACGATGCCGAAGGGCGCCTAGTGATCGCCAGTCCGGGCAGCGCTGGGCGTGCGGTCGACACCTTGGAGCTGGGGAAAAACGTGCTGTCCGGTGAAACCAGTCTGGACTTTTCCAACGTCTTTTCCGAGTACGTCAGCAAGGGCCAGCGCAGCGGCACGGACACCAGCTTTGGGGCTGAGGCCAGTGAGATCGAAGCTCGGATAGTTGACGAGCGTATCAAGCGGCGCCGGGTGAAGGTCATTAACCAGTCAGGCCAATCGAGCGAAGCGATTGCGCGTAAGCGGGTCGAGTGGGAGCGGGCCAACGCTATCGGTAAGGCCTTGACGGTGAGTTACACCATTCAGGGGTGGCGACAAAGCAATGGGGCGCTGTGGCAGCACAACATGATTGTGCGGCTGGTGGATCCGCTCATTGGTTTTGATCGTGACATGTTGATCAGTGAGATCAGCTACGAGCTGGGCAAGGAAGGCACCACGGCAAAAATCACGGTGGCCCCGCCTGAAACCTTCTTGCCCGAACCGAACGACGCTTACGAAAAGCGAAAGCTCAAGAAGGGCAAATCTACGGACAACTTTGAATACCTACTGCCAGCGGACTACAAGCCATGAGAAACGGCCTAGCAAACGTTTTAGCACGCGGCGTGGTGGCCTTGGCTAACTCGGCCAGCAAGCTGCAAAGCCTTCAACTGCGATTGTTGGCCGGTGAGGTCAAGGACGGGGTTGAACACCTGGAGCCCTACGGGTTCACGTCTTGCCCGCAAAGCGGCGCCGAAGCGCTGGCAGGCTTTATCGGCGGCGACCGCAGCCACGGTGTGGTGATCATGGTGTCAGACCGTCGTTTTCGCCTGCAGGGGCTCAAGCCGGGAGAGGTGGCCCTCTACACGGACGAAGGCGACCGCCTGCACTTCAAGCGCGGGCGGGTGATCGACATTGAAACCGTGACGCTGAATGTCAAGGCGTCTGAGTCCGTGAATTTCGATACGCCGCTGCTCACAGCTACCGGGCGCATTGAGTCGGCCGGGGATCAGATCGCCGGTGGGGTCAGCCAGATGAAACACCTGCATGACGGTGTTGAAATGGGCGACAAAGAGAGCGGCCCGCCGGTCGGAGGTGGGGCATGACGCGTGAGGAAACCTTGCGCCGGGCCGTGACGATCAGCCTCTTTACGTGGCGCCGCGCGGGGCCTGATGACGTGGTGGATGACAGCGACCGAAAGGGTTGGTGGGGCGACAGCGTGCCGTCTGTTGCCGGCGACAAAATCGGGTCGCGGCTGTGGCTGTTGTCGCGCCGCACACTGGTGGCTGACACGCTCAAGGACGCCGAAGCCTACGCGAATGAGGCGCTTGCCTGGCTGGTCGATGACGGGGTTCTGACGCGCGTTACGGTAACGGCAGAACGCCAAGGCAACGACCGCATGAATTTGCGGGTGACGCTCATCGAGCTGCACGGCGAAACGCTGGAACTGAATTTCAATGATACGTGGGGGCTGATCAATGGCGTATGAAATACCGACGCTGCCAGCGCTGATCAAGCGCACTGAGTCCGACTTTGAGCGCAACGCCCCGGACGCACTGCGCCGCACTGATGCCAAGGTGGCGGCCCGTGCGCTCAGTGGCGCTGTCTATGAGCTGTATGGCTTTCAAGCCTGGGTGGCTCGCCAGTCCAACCCGGCAACGTGCGACGAACCCATGTTGCTCAACTGGGCGGATTGGAGGCTGAGTGATGGCCGAAAACCTGCTGTTTCAGCCACTGGGATCGCGTTTGTCGAGGGAGCCAGCGGCGCCTTGGTGGATGCTGGCCAGCTTTATCAGGCGAAAGATGGGCGCCGCTATGCAGTGGTCGACGCGGTAAAACTGGTTGCGGGCCGGGCCAGCTTGAAACTGAGCGCCGAAGACATGGGCGCAATAGGCAACATCGAGGGCGGCACTCTAACGGCGGTCACGCCGGTAATGGGTGTCAGTCCTGATGCCGTGATAGGCCCTGACGGAATTGTGGGCGGTGCTGATCAGGAAAGCGTTGAGGCCTTGCGCACGCGGGTTCAAGCGGCCTTCAAAAACCCCAGTAAGGTCGGTAACGGGGCCGACTTTGAAGAGTGGGCATTAGAGGTGCCTGGTGTTACCCGGGCGTGGGCTTTGCCGCGCTGGATGGGGCCAGGCACCTTTGGTTTGTCATTCGTGCGTGATGGTGATCTTGACCTGATCCCTACGGCGCCCCAAGTGGCCGCTGTTCAAGCCTACTTGGATATTAAACGCCCAGTGACGGCGGAGGTTTACGCGGTTGCACCGCAGGCTCGCCCGATGAATTTCAGTCTGCGCGTAATGCCTGACAGCACCGCGCTACGTGCTGCTGTTGAGCAGTCGTTGCGGGTGTTGATTGATGATGAAGGCGGCCCTGGGGCAACGCTGCTGATAACGCACGTGCACGCCGCGATCAGTAATGCACCTGGTGAAGTTGATCACGTATTGCTTGAGCCCGCCGTTGATGTAGTGATGGGGCGTAATGAAGTCGCGGTGCCGGGGGTGTTCACATGGATGTGACTGAGGCGAGTTACTTCCAGCAACTGCAACAACTGTTGCCGCCGGGGCCTGCGTTTGATTTGGAGCTACAGCCCGACTGGGCGCAGTTGCTGGCATCCCTTGCGCCGGAACTGGCGCGGGTCGACGTGAACAGCGAAGCGCTGTTGCTGGAGTTAAACCCGGCAACCGCTACCGTCTTGTTGCCCGTGTGGGAGGGTTATTTGGGTTTGCCTGACCTGTGCGTGGTTCCGGGGTCGCAGAGCCTTGAAGAACGCCGCGCGGCGGTCATAGCCAAGCTGACGGCCACCGGCGCGCCTCAGTTGAGTTACTACCGCAAATTGGGCATGCAGAGCGGTGTGCCGATCCAGATTGAGGAATTCCGCCCGTGCCGGGTCGGTACGGCCAGCGTGGGCGATTTTCTATATGGGGATGGCTGGGCGTGGAGCTGGATCGCCTCGGCGCCCATTGAAGCCTATGGCACAGAAGCTGCGGCAACGCTGGATTGCCGACTGCAGCGAGACGCACCGGAATACACCGAGGTAGTGCTGGGTTTCGGCAAAGACGTTGTAGAGGGAATCGCCCTGCAGGTGGATCAACTCTTTAACGCTGTTCACTACGTAGTGCCGGCGGCCGTGAGCGGCATCGAGGATTTATAACATGCAAAGAATTTCTGCCTGGACGAAGCTGGTAACAGCTTTGGGGCTGTTTCGTATCGGCACCGTTACGGGTGGCGTTGCACCTACGCCGCTCAAGGCTGAGTGGCTGAACATGATTCAGGAAGAGTTGGTCAATTTCATTCTGGCTTATCTGCCTGAGCTGGACGCTAACGACAACACGCAGTTGCTCAAGGCTATTCGGGCGTTTGGTGAGCGTTACCCAATCAAAGCCACTACGTTGGGCGGGTACGGAATTACCGACGCTTACATAAAGGCTGAGACGTACTCACAGCCCGAAGCGGACTGGCTCTTATCTAAGAAAGCGAACAATGCCATTACGTTGGCCGGGTATGGCATAGGCGATGCCTACACGAAAGCGGTGATTAATACGCTGCTTGCAGAAAAGCAGGCCCTTATCGACCAGTTGGCCAGCACCAAGCAAGACAAGAACACGGCCTTGATGGCAGCTACCGGATGGCATCTTGATTCAGCCACGGGCTTCTTGGAGCAGTGGGGCAGCGGTGTTTGTGGGCCTGACTCGACAACGGCGGCTATCGACTTCCCAAGGCCTTTTGCGGCGGTCTACAACTGCTTTGGTAACAAGGTAACGCCTAACGCTGAGGATGGTGACGGCAACGCTGCAGGAGCGCGAGCCATCAACTCAACGCAATACCAACTCTTCAACGACACCGATAAATACAACGCCACGATTCACTGGCGTGCGATTGGCAAGGCGCCGGGCTTTTAAGGCCAGCCTGCTAACGGCTAAAAATTCAAAGAACACCAAGCCCGGTCAGCGGGTTTTTTTTCGCCTGGAGAAACATGCATGACAGATATTTCAGCGTTGGAGGCCTGGGCCGGTCAGGTTGCAGAGGCTGCGGAAAAATCCACTGCTGCGGCGCAAAAGCAGCATGAGTACGTCAATGGTGACGCTTCAAAGGATGTGCTTACAGAATCTGGCCCAGTTCCTTCGATAGCCAAGCAAGTAGTACTGGCCCAAAACATAGTTACTGAGGTGCTAAAGGACGTATCGGCGCAACTGGCTACGGCTGCGCCTTATGACAGCATCGAAGAAGGACTGGGAGTCACGCCCAATGGCGGCGCATTTACTGTGCGTAGCTTGGATCCAAAAGTTTACCGCTACGCCTATGTAAACCGTAACGGTGTAGCTGTTCCAGATGGTACGTACTCTAGTGCAAGTGCCGTCACCACAATTGAGGATGACTTAAAAATAATTGCTGATCGAAGCACTGATCGCTTTTACAACGGCAAGAAGGTATTCAGTGCCGAGGCCGATTCGTCTGGCAGCCCCTCGATTGTCACGCTGGAAGATGGGAGCGTGGAAATTCCCAAGCTGGTCTTGGCCGGATCTGCACTGGAACTCGTTCAAGATCGGATTGATACAGCTGTTGCTGGTACGGCTACCGTTGATGCCATTTGGCCGACTACAGCGCTTGGTGCCTTGGCACAGGCCTCACGGCGTAGAGTTGACTTTGTGATGATCGGCGACAGCAACCAAAAGAAGGACGGTTACGGATGGGGCGGCGGGTTGATGCGCGCTCTGCATGATCGATTCGGTTGCTATGCAACGGCGGTAGGGGCGCAGACTCCTATTTCGTTTTCAGGCTATACGTTGACTGGTGAAAGCAACTACGGTGTGGGCGGTGGTGCTACTCATGTGTTGCCTACTGAGGTGGCTGCAGTATCGCCGGGTTATTCTTTCGAATTGCCAGAAGGCTCGCTTGCAGGGATGGGGCCTGCTTATCTGGCTGACGGACTGATGATCACCTCTGGTGCCAGTGCTGGAGGCGTTGGTGTGGCCGTTGATCACGCCATTGGTGTGTCCAACCTGCTACGTGCGCACTACGCATGGGTAAGCCTGACATCGGGCGCCGGCGTGTTTCAGGTCAAGTGCCGCATTGACGGCTCGCCCTTCACTGTAATTGCTTCGGGACCATCGACCCCGACAAATACAGGGGAAAATTCTCTGCATCGGCAGACGCTTGATATTCCGGCGGGCATTCGTACCAAGGGGCTTGAATGCAAATGGTACGTTCCAGGTGGGTCGGCACTGGTCGGTCCTTTTGCGCCGGCTTGGTTTCGCCTAGAAAATCCAGCCAAGCACTCAGGCGTGTCGGTTAGTACCTTCTACGGAGCTGGAGGGCAAAGCTTATACGACATGGCGAACTACCTGCTGACCGCTCCTATGCAGGTCTTAATTAATTGGTTTGGTGAAACCCGGCGCCTGCAACTGTTGGCCGGACAAAAGCCGATGGTGGTGGTGTACATCAATAGTGCACTGAACGACCAGAACGAGACGCTTACCCCAAGCTTCGGCTGGCGGGAAAGCATCGATGCGAAATCCTCGACGGCCTACCTGGACAACTTGGAAGCCATCGCTAAACGGATCAGTGATGTGTGGCAGAAAGCGGGATGGGATCAAGAAGAATTGTTCTTTATGGTCATGCCGTCTCACCCAGTGTCCAACCCGGACGCGCCCAAGCTGATCGGTTACCGCAAGGCGGCGTTCTCTTTCGCCCAGAATCGTCAGCGCGCCTCGTTTATCGATCTGACTCTCATAACCGACGCCGATGAGATTTTAGCGAACAGCTGGTACATGGGCGTCGGTGGTAGTGATCGCAACCACTTGTTTCAAGTTGCCTATAAAACATTAGGTGCCCGCGCAGTGGCATTAATTCCGGAGTTGGCCGTATGACAAGCCTAATCACGCATCTACAGAACAGATTCAGCGATAGCGCGATGGATAAGTTAGTTCGAGATAAAGCTATATCCACAGGTACTCGACTTCTGTTCGACTTCTCAAACAGCTACAGCAATCCGAACCCAGACGGCGCACTTGCATTCGGCGCTAAATTTGTGAATTTGGTTGACGGTGCGCCGGGGGCTGTTATTGGAGGAGTTAACGCCGCAGCGCTAGTAAATGGTCGGGGTACCTCGGGTGGGATCAAGGCACCAGCCTCAGGCGCCAATGGCCAGAGTGTTTTGCTTGGTAGTTCTTATAGCTTGCACGAAGCATCTCCCAGCTTTATCGCACTGGCTTGGGTCAAATGCCCAAGTGATGCTGTGGCATCTTCATATCAGACAGTTTTTTCCCTGATTGGGACGAACAATCAAAACGCACTATTTGCAATGGATACAGGGCCTGACGGAAAAACCCCACGGGTAAACGCTAATAGCCATAACAACGTGCCCGTCTTTAAAGTCGTACCTGGCTTCACGCTTGACGTTGTGCATCAGATTGGGGTTGCGTGGCGGCCGGGTTTCGTCGATGTAATCTTGGACGGGCAGATAGTATCGACCACTACCAACGTAAATACCGATCTGCTCGATCTGTCAGCATATAACCTGCAGGCGCTCACTGCCCGGCAGAGCACGACGCTTTATCGCGTCTTTTTTGAAGACTTGAGCACAGCAAAGCGAAACGCAGCCGCGGCTGCAGCAGCTGATTACTCATCGGCAAAAGGTTTGTATTCATAAGCGCGCAGCAACTGCTGCAGGTCCTCCCTATCGCCGGCCAAGTTGCCGGCTTTTTTACGTCTGGAGTTTAACTATGCCAAGAATTACAGAACAGCAGGGCATCGGCCGTAACCTGCTCGCATTCCTCGACATGATCGCTTGGTCCGAACTGGGCAGCGATTATCTGAAACGATCGGACGATGGTTACAACGTCATCGTGACCGGGATCGACGGCAAGCTTGAGCTATTCAATGACTACTCAACCCATCCATTTTCGGGCGGTCGAAAGTCCAAGCAGATCAACAGTCGCGGGCTGACTTCCAATGCCTCTGGCCGCTACCAACAAATGCTCAAGGACTGGCCACACTACCGCGATCTTTTGAGGCTCCCGGACTTTGGTCCTGTCAGCCAGGACAAGCTTGCGATTCAGCACATCAGAGAATGCAGGGCGCTTCCCGATGTGATCGCGGGACGAATCGAACCCGCAATCGATAAGTGCCGGAATATCTGGGCCAGCCTGCCGGGCGCCGGCTACGGCCAGCGCGAACATCGACTGCAGGATCTTATTGCGCAGTACGAGCGGGCATTAAAGGTGGTGGTATGAGCCCGGCACGTGGGCTGGGCCTTGCGGTACTGCTGGCCGTTGCTTGTTTTTCCACATGGAAAGTGGACGCATGGCGCTACGGCAAACAACTGGCTGATCTGAGCGCAGAACATCAAGCCGCTCTTACTCGCGCAGCCAACGTCAACTCCACCTTAATCCTGGAAGAGCAGGGCAAGCGCTTTGCCCTTGAACAATGGCTGGCAGCCAGCGACCAAGCCCACTATCGAGCCCTGACCGATGAGAAAACCAATCAAACACGCCTGCGTGATCGCCTTGCTACTGCTGACCTGCGGCTGTCAGTCCTACTCGACGCCACCGACACAGCTGGTTGTGACGCAATGCAAGCCACCACCCGCCCCGGCGGCGTGGTTAATGGCTCCCGTAGAGCCCAACTTGACCCAGCGCATGCTCAACGAATTATCGGAATCACCGGGGACGGCGATCAAGGACTGATCGCATTGCAGGCCTGTCAGGCCTACGCAAAAGAAGTATCAGCTACGAAATACTAGGAGCGGCCGGAGTTGGATCCTTTGCCGTAAGCGGTACGCTGTACCTCTTGTCATTTCAAAGTCGTAGTTTGATCGAACCGACCTCTGGCTTTGCACGCTCAGTTGCGTGTTAAAGTACGCACTTACAAGCAGATGCGGCGCCCATTAAGAAGGAACGATTATGGATAGCAACCTACAGAACAATATTGAAGATGCGTTTAATTCAATGCTGCGTACAGACTACATTCCTCTGAGGGATACCGCGAAACTTCAACGGCTATCTCGCTATTATGTCGACTATTTCGGATATCTTCGACAGGTGGTTGGCGAGTCGGATCAACTAATTGTAGGAAGAAGGGGGACGGGTAAAACGACGCTTTTATATAGGGCGCTCATAGAGTGTGTGCACTCTTGGGATCCGCAGATTGAATCGCGGGCGAATAAAAGAACACTTGCAGTATATTTGGATCTTAGTAAGTGTCAGACTTTGTCAGATACAAGTGCGAAAAATTTTGATGAGTTTGAACATGTTTTCGTATCTGAATTGGTAGACTCTATAAAGGACGAGCTTGTACGCAACTGGCCGGATCTTGGAACTGATCCAAATCTTTTCCAGAAAGTCTTTTCTCGAAACGAAGTTAAGCGTAACAGTGATTCTGCGGTGGCGTTAGGTAAATTATCGTCGATCGTGCTGTCTGGGGTGCCTAGGAGCGAAGAGGAAGTTGGTCCGCGAAAGTATAAAAGTAAAGATATGGCGAGTAATGCTTCAAGTCATAAGGGAGGGTTTGGGGGTAGTGCAAAAGGTATTAATATCTCATCTGAGTTTGGTGAGTCGGACTCAGTAAGTTATGAGGATGAGATTGAGTCTTCTCGCTTAATTAAAAGTCGTCTTGCTATTACCGATATTCTCAGAGTGCTCGGTGAGTTGAGAGATGCATGTGAGATGAGTCATATTGTCATATTGGTTGATGAATTTTCATCGGTTACTCAAGATCTTCAGCGTAGGTTTTGCACACTTTTAAGAAAGATTTTGGGAAATCATTCGGGTGTTTATCTTAAAGTATGTGCCATCACTGATAATTACAGCTTGGGCAGCTCAATAATATTGCAAAGAGATATATTTCAGTTATCGCTTGATTTGGACGCGTATGTAGAGCGCAGTGATAATCTAGGCAGTGCGATGGATGGTCTTCGAGAACTGACTAATACGTTAGTGACCGAGCGGCTGCGTGAATATACCACTCGACCTCTTAATGATATTTTCGAAGATCCAGCTAAAGCCTGGGTAGGGCTAAGTAGATCCGCAATGGGTGTGCCTAGGACTGTTGGGATAGCACTAAAACAAGCCTTTTATCGTTGTATTCAATCGGGGCGTTCTAAAATTCGACAGAGTGATATCGAATATGGAATAAAATATGCTACAAAGGCATATCTCGATCAGTTTTTAGGTGCCGCAGGAATAGCAATTCCGAGTTATTGTGAAGATATATGGGGGGCGCTGACTGATCGAGCAATCGAAGAGAAATCGAAAGTCGATACGACGGCATCTCACTTTATGATTCTCCAGCGCAATGAAGAAAAACTACGCTATCTGAATATGTTTTTTTTGGTGCATTTGATAACTAAGGGGCGTACAACTAAGAAAGAAAAACTATCTCGAAGTTTGTATTCTTTTGACTATGGCGTGTGCTTGGAAAATAATCTTGAGTATGGGACGGATAAAAATACTATTCGCCAGCAACGCTTTGCTTATGATGATTCGCTTGCTGAGTTTGATAAGTATTTTGTTAAGACTCTTGAGAAGCAATTTCAATGTACCAGTTGCTCCACTCTCTATAAAGAATCAGACCTGGATGTGGCTGGGCAGCTGCTAGCATTCTGTCCTAAAGATCGAGCTGACCTGAGAGAGGTAGTTACCGAGGATATGTATAGGGCTGACTATACTGAAGAAGAAATAAAAATAATAGGCGCAATACGCTCCTCTCAAGAAGAGGATAAGTTGTTGGCTAGGCAAATTGCCGATGACGTGGGCTGTTACGTCCAGAAAGTTGCAAAATTTGGCGAAAAGCTTGAGCGAGAATTTGTGATAGAACGAAAGTTACATGACGATGTAGGTAAGAAAATATACTTCAAAGGTGGGGGGCGTTAGTTTTTATCTGCTTTGTGAGCTCTAATATCTAAAATTGGAGAGTGTAGCGTGCTCCCGCTGCTCAAAAGCAGAGGGGGCTAAGAAATACAAGGCACAGCACCTTCTGGAGATAGTCAAGTACTTAGCCTGGTTAAGCCTTGCATTACTGAGACGGTACGCACAAGCAGCGAGCATGAATTAGTACAGCGGTTAATACGCGTATTCACAGATTTTTTCCCGGTAGACAGAACGCCAGATGGGGGTGTAATCAGTTCCTAAACAAGAGGTTGCCCCCTGATTCCACGTGGCTTACAGAGCAAAGAATTAGCTATAGTTTCGGAAAGAAATATCGCTACAGCCCATGGCCCGCTTGAGTTTCCCTACCGGGTTGCAAATCCGCCCACGCCGGTTCGATTCCGGCTTCGGCCTCCACATTCAATGCCCCGTAGATTAACGTCTACGGGGCTTTTTTGTTGTGTGCTAATCATCGGACTCGAACAGCAAGGCCGTCTCAAAATCTTGCCCGCAATGCGGACGTTTTGCCTTTTACTACCAACTGCTGGGTGGAAGGCGACGTGTATGGAAAATTCGCAGGACTTGCAACTTACCCAGCCTGATTCGGTAAGGGATCACATAAGGCCAGTTCGGCAGTGGCCATTCACGCGTGCCCGGTAACCTGCCTTCTCGGCCTATAGAGGGGAACTGTGACAATTGTTCAACACTCGCCCTGATGGCTTTAACGAACTCGATAGCGGCCTGAGGGTTTTCCACGGCGATGTAGGTAGCCTCATCATCCAGATTCTTGAGTGCTGTCCTTAGCCACTCAACCCTCATTGGCAGACCATTTGTTCAGTGTCGCGGCGACTTCATTCTCAGAGGCAAAATCACCCGCATCGGCTTCTTCAATGGCTTTTTGGATCTCGGCTATCTGCCAGGCTTCACGCGCCAAATAATCGCGCAGTGCATCGATGGCTAAAAAGGACTTGCTGCGGCCGGTTGCCTTGGCCAAATGGGCGAGCGTGTCTGCCATATCGTCAGGCAGGCGCAGAGACATAATGGACATGGTGACCTCGGTGTAGTGATGTGTAATACAACATACTACACCTGCATACATAAGAATGACCCACCGACCATCGGGGTTGCCTGCATACAGGCGATAAATCGATCAATACATAAACCGTCAACTGGCCCGCCATGTGCGGGTTTGCACAGTGTTTTCTCGCCTGGTTTGAGCGCGGCGCATTGAGATAGCTCGACCATCCTGGTTGCGTTCCACGAATACCAGCACCAGAACGACCCCCATAACCTCGACCATGAAGATCTCCATCAACCGATCTGCATCCTGTTGAGGCGAGCGGCGAAACTAGCCTGTTTGGGATTTTTTTGAACCTTCCTTGATTCTGTATTTGTGTGGGGATTTTCTAACTTGGATTATTTTTTGAATCCCACTTTTCGCATCGTCGCAGACAACACCTCACTGATAAATGACCGCGGCAGCGCCTTTCAAACATAAGTTAGACCCTGTAGGAGCGAGCTTGCTCGCGATCTTTTGATCTTGATCCAAGAGGCCCCGTTAAACCACGCAGCCGATCGCAGCCTTCGTACCTCGTCAGCGACTACAGTTGCCTGAAATAACGATGCCCGTGTATGGACCGGGGACATCGCGAACACTTTGTTCGGAGACATAGCGAACAGTTAACGAAGCTTTTTCCCTGATATTA